>JBJSZF010000032.1:0-3975 GCA_046090125.1 Verrucomicrobiota bacterium | reverse complement strand
CCGGTGGTGTCGCTTCGCTCAACCACCGGCTACACGCTGGCATCCCTCCGGGATGTCGCGACGTCGCGCCCGGGGACGTGGAGGGCCGATCTGCCTGGTTCGGTAGGCGATGGGTTCCGCCAAGGAGCCTAGCACAACGGAGCCGGCATCGGACCCGACCGAGACGGTCTGGCGACCTCCTCCGTGTGGCCATCCGCGCCGGGTCACCGCGGCCACGAACATCGCCGTTGACGGGCGCTCGTTGAAGGGCTCCTTGAACCTCGACGTCGAGAACCTCCGCCGCGCGCGACACTGGATTCGCAACATGCACCGCCCCATGACTTCCTTCCCTTCCCGCCTCCCGACAACCGCCTGCATCGCCCTCGTCGCCGCAGGCCTCGCCGCCGCAGGCCTCGCCGCCGCCGCGCCCCCGCTCGCCATCGAGGGCGTCCATGTCGTGCCCCACGTCCAATCCACCGAGATGCGCTACCGCCAAAAGGCGGACTTCAGCCTCGGCGCGCGCGTGGAGGTGTTCCTGCGCAACACGTCCGCCCACACGGTCGTCCTTCCGCCCGACCTGGACGTCCGTCTGCGGGGCAAGACGCCGGAGGAATGGATTCGGTCCGACGAGTGGGCGTGGCACGACCTGCCGTCGGCTTGGGGTGGCGAGGCGCTTCGCCTGCCGCCCGGGGCCGTGACGCCGTGGAGCTGGAACGGCAAGCGCGCGCCGTGGGGCACGAACACCGAGGCCGCCTTAGACGTGCGTCTGCCCGGCGACGCCAGCGCCACGAGCCTCGTCGTGCCCATCCGGGAGCCGTCCGCGTGGGTTTCCGCCCTCACGTTCCTCGGCGACAGCGCGGACGCGCGCCCGGACTCGATGGTGTTTCACCTCGTGAACGCCGGGCCCGACGCCCTGCGGCTGGAGGCGTGCCGCCTTTGGTTGCCGGAAAGCAACGCCACGTGGCGCGCCTTGATTCCCAGGCCTTGGTCCAGCAACGGCCTGGAACGTTTCCCCGCCGACGGCGTAATCGCGCCCGGCCAACGCGGCGGTGCGCGCGTCGCCACCGGTCCCCTGCCCTTGGGCCATGGGGCGTTGGAAATCCGGCTGTTGGACGCCGCCGGCAAGTCGCTGTCCATCTGGGCGCACCAGCGCATCCGGCGCGAGGCCTTCGACATCAGCGGCGGCTGGGTGGCCGACGCCCTGAAGAACGGGAACCGCCCCCTCCAGTCCGAGCCGTTCCTCAAGACGCTGCGCCGGATGCACGTCAACACCGCCTACGTCCAGGACAGCCCGGGCTACACGGACCAAGTGGGCCCCGACGGCCTGTACACGCGGTACCCGCTGAAGTACGTGGGCAAGCTGGAGCCCTTCGCCCGCTACGACTCCGACGGCTTGATCCCGCGCATCCACGCCGTGGAGTTCCTGGGCGAGCCCCAGTACGGCGGGGGCCGCCCCGTGCCGCCGCAGGACGTGTGGAAGCAGCTCGCGCCCTACGCGCCCACGCGCCTTCCCACCTCCTTGACCCACAGCGAGGAACGCATCTGGCGCTTCTACGCCGGGCTCAGCGACTACCCGCACTACGACGCCTATCGCGTGTGCGCCCCCTCGCCCGATGCATGGGGCCAATACGACCGTTGGAACGGCGAACGTCTTCGCTGGGCCGCCCCCCTCGAGACCATTGGCGAGATGACCCGTTCCCTGCGCGAGCTGAACCGCCCGCGCCCCATCGCCTACTGGGCGCAGGGAGCCCACCACGACTGGGGTAGTTACGGCGGCCGCAAGCGTCGCTCGCCCACCCCCGACGAGCTGCGGCTCCAGGCCTACCACGCCCTCTCCAGCCGCATCACGTCGCTGTACTGGTTCAACCTCAGCGCCCGCTCGCTCGTGGCCTTCCCGGACCTCATCGAGCCGATCACCCGCGTCGGACGCGAAATCCGCATGGTGGACACGCTTTATCTCGAAGGGGACGCCACGAGCCATCAACGCATCCTGCGGGAGGGCAAGCCGGACTGGGACCTCGACGTCGTGTCGGGCCCGCGCGGGGCGCTGCTGTTCGCTCTGGACCTGGCCTATCAGGCCAATTTGGAGGAGCGCGTCCTCCAGTTCGGACCGCCGCGCGACGCCGCCTTCCGCTTCCCCGTCCCCGACTACGTGGGCGCGCCCGCGCAGGTCCTGCGCATCGACGCCGACGGCGTCACGCCGGTCGCGCACACGAGCCGCCGGGGCATGGTGGAGGTGCGGGACCGGGTCAGCCGCGTGGCCGTGTATCTCGCCACGTCGTCGGCCGGGGAACAGGCCCGCCTTGAGGCGCGGCGACGCCAGCTTGTGGCGGAGGAGGAGTCGTTGGGATTCGACCCGGGCCGCAAGCCCGAGGACCTCGCCGTGCTCAAGCAGCTCGTGCAACCGAAGGAGTAGGGCCGTGCGGCCCCAAGGCGGCGTGCGGGCGCGCCTGACACGCGATTCACCCTGCGGCATCGAACGCCGTCCCATCCCCGCCCTCGCATGGACGCCCGGCGCACGCGAAGGCTCCAGCATCGACGCACGCCCCGGATGGACCTCACCCTTCGCCCCATGACAATGCGTCGGGCATGGATGCGCAAAGGTCTGGGGTCGCTGGCCGGCTGCTGCTCGCTGCTGGCGTCCGCAGACCCCCTGCGCCTGCGCGACGGCGGCTGGCTCCCCGAATGGCTGGAACTCCGCACCGAGCAGCGGACCCGATACGAGTCCTTGGACGGGCAATTCCGCGCGGGACGCACCGGCAGTGACCAGGCCCTCGCCCTGCGCACCTCCCTCTCGGCCGACGTGCGTCTCCAACCCGTGGGCCTCTTCCTGGAGGGCATGGACTCTCGCCAATACCTCTCCGACGCCGGGTCGCCCATCGACAACACCATGGTGGACACGTTGGAACTCTTGCAGGCCCATGCGCGATGGCACGCCGGACGCCTGGTGCCCGGCGGCACCAACACCGTCCGCGTCGGGCGCGAGACGCTCGACCTTGGCATGAGGCGCCTCGTGGCCCGCAACGCCTTCCGCAACACGATCAACTCGTTCCTTGGGGTGGACTGGCTCTGGCAAGCCGACGGCGGCGGCTCCGTGCGCGGGTTCGCGTTCCTGCCCGTCAAGCGGTTGCCGAGCGATGCCGACCGCCTTCTCGACAACGAGCCCGGATGGAACACCCAGTCGTGGGATGTTCAATTCCACGGGATCTACGCCGAGTCGCCCACGTTGACGGCCGGGCTCAAGGCCGAGGCCTACTGGCTTCATCTCCAGGAGGAGGCCGCCCCCGACACCCGCCGTCGCCGACTGCACACGCCCGGGATTCGACTGTATCGCAACCCCGCCCCGGGCCGATGGGACGTCGAGGTCGAGTCCGCCGTGCAGCTCGGGTCTTCCCGCACCGCCACCGGGATCGTCGGGCGCGACCTCGACCACGTCGCCTACCTCGTCCACGCCGGGGCCGGCTGGACCTTCGACGCCCACGGCAAGCCGAGGGTGGGGCTTCGCTTCGACGAGGCCAGCGGCGACCGCGACCCGTCCGACGGACGCAACGGGCGCTTCGACACGTTGTACGGCGCGCGCCGCTTCGAGTTCGGGCCCACGGGCCTCTACGGGGCCATTGCGCGGGCGAACCTGCGGTCGCCGGAGGTCGTCGCATCGGTGCGGCCCTTCCAAGGTTGGGAGGCCGGCGCGGGCTGGCGTTGGGTTTGGCTGGCCGAGGCGCGCGACGCCTGGACGCCGGGCAACATCCGCGACCCGGCCGGCCTCGCTGGCACGCACGTCGGCGACCAACTCGAGCTGCGACTCCGCTGGGACGCCTTGCCTGGCAACCTGCGCGTCGAGGGCGGCATGGCCCATCTCTTCGCCGGTGACTTCCTCCGCCGCGCCCCCAACAGCACGCGCCAAGGCGACGTCCAATACCTCTACGGCGAGGTCACCTGGTGGTTCTAGTGCCGTCGGGCCCTTCGCCGCCGGCCCTGGAGTGGCCAAGGTGGCCG
>JBJSZF010000031.1:0-3661 GCA_046090125.1 Verrucomicrobiota bacterium | reverse complement strand
GAGCCAGTTGGCCATGCGCATGGCATCGACGGCGGCGACGAAGAGGACGGGGCGGTTTTCGCGGCCCTCCAGGACGCGGTACGTGTAGTTGCCCTCGTCGCCCTCGCGGAGGATCTCGCCGCCGCCGGAAACCATGAGGTTGCGGGGGTCGGACTTGCGGGCGACGGCGTTGAGGAAGGCGGTGTACTCGGCGTTGCTCACCTTGAACTTCGAGATGTCATAGACGTAATCGACCTTTCCGCGTGCCGTGTTCCATTGGGTGTCCTTGGGGTTGCCCGGGTTGCCGATGGCGACGTAGCGGTCGGCGTCGGAGCGCGGCGCGGTGAAGGTGGCCTTGGTGTTGGCGGCGATGAGGTTGCCGCCGCCGGAGGCGAGGTCGCGGATGCCGTTGAGGGTGACGGTGTATTGGGTGCCCGGCGTCTGGAGGGACGTGGTGATGCGAACGGAGGCGGGAGTGAGGACGGTGAGGTCGCTGATGACGAGCCCGCCGGAGAGGGCGTAGTTGGCGCGGTTTCCGGCGGTGGCCTCGGTGACGGCCTCGGTGAAGAGGAGGGTGACGTCGGTGTAAGATTGGCCCGGGGTGACGCCCTTGATGGCGGGCGGCGCGGCGTCGCGGGACACGGAGAGCGTGGCCTCGGTGCTGCTGGCGATGGCTCCGGAGATCAGGATCTTGCAGCGGTACTTGGACTGGTCGTCGGCCAGCGTGAGCGCCGGCGTCTGGTACGTGGAGCTGTTGGCCCCGGCGATGTCCACGCCGTTGCGCGTCCACTGGTACTGCACGGTGTCGGCCGCCGCGCCCTCCGCGCCCACAACGTTGGCGACGACGGGCCCGAGGAGGGCGCGTTGGTTCTCGACGGCTGCGATGGCGGCCGGGAGGTCCTTGGAGACGTTGAGCGCAACGTTTTGGTACGGGGCGATGACCTGGACCTCGGCGAGGGAGAAGTAGCCGTCGCTGGTGGAGAGGGGGGTCTGGGACTCGAAGCGCACGAAGCGGCCCTGGACGCCCGGCGGGAGGTTGTAGGCGACCTGGAGGGTCGGGCGGCCCGGGTAGGCGCGGCTCCAGACGACGTTCCGGTTGGCGTCGAGGATGCTGAGGGTGAAGTCGTCGTTGCGGACGAGGCAGGAGTTGAAGAGGGCCTGGCACTCGTCGGCGGTGAGGGTTCGGAACCAGACCTTGACGCGGCCGATGGGGCGGTTGGCGAGGAGGTCCACCTCCCACCAACCGGGGTCCTCGGGGGCTGCGTTGAGGGTGACGGAGCCATTGCTGAAGAAACCGTCGGTGATGCCGTCGGTGGCGCGGAAGGCCTCGCCGCCGGGGGCGGTGCTGGACTGGGTGGCGTTGCCGGCCATGGCCCAGTTGAGCTCGAAGAAGGGGGTGTTGCCCGAGAAGGTGGCGGGCGTCATGACGTTGCCCGCGAGGTCCTTCACGCCGCTAACCGTCGCGGTGTAGGGCGAGTTCTGGGCGAGCCCCGAGAGGGAGAGCACCGCAACCTGGTAGGGATGCTGGTCCGCCGGGTCGAACTGGATGGGGCTCAGGACGGCGCGGGACACGGTCACGCCGGCTCCGAACTGGTAGTTGGCGGGGTTCTGGGCCGAGGCGGCGTCCATGACCTCGCTGAAGCGCACCGTGGCGACGAGCGTGGCCCCGCCGTAGAATGCGAGGGACTCGGCGGTGGGCGGCACGACGTCCTTGGCGACGGTGAGCCGGGCCTTGGCCGACGCGACGGATTGGCCGGAGGTCAGGAACCGGACGCCGTATTCGTCGTTGTTGTTGGCCAGGCCCTGGATCGAGGGCGTGGTGTAGGTGGCGGCGGTGGCGCCGGGGATGTCCACGCCATTCCGCTGCCATTGGAGGGAGACGCGGTCGGCGGGCAATCCGGCCGCGCCGGCGCTCACGGGGCCGAAGGTGGCCCGGCGTCCCTCGGTGACGGTGACGTCGGCCGGTTGCTGCGCGACGGCCAGGGTCACGCCTTGGTACGGCGCGATGACCTTGAGTTCCGCGATGGAGAAGATGCCGTCGCTGGTGGACAGGGGTGCTTGGGGCTCGAATCGGACGAAGCGTCCGTTGACGCCCGGGGCGATGTTGTAGGCGACGTCCGAGGGCGGGCGGCCCGCGTAGGAGCGGCGGAACACCTCGTTCCGGGAGGCATCGAGGATGATCAGGGTAAAGTCGTCGTTGCGGTTTTGGCAGCAGTCGGTGCGGAAGAAGACGTGGAGCCGTCCGATGGCCTTGGTGGCGTTGAGGTCCACCTCCCAGAACGGGCCGCCGGCGTCGGCGTCCGCTGCGGCCCCGCCGCTGTGGGTGACGGAGCCGGTGGCGGCGTTGAAGACGCCGTTGACGTTGCCGTCGATGGCCAGCGCTGCGTTGCCCGCGTCCGGGTTGTTGCCGTCAAAGATCGTGCTGGACTGGGAGGCGGAGCCGGCGAGGGCGTGGTTGACCTCGGTGAACTGCTGGGCATGAAGGGAGAGGCCGAGGCCGGACGCCAGGAGGCAAGCTCCGACAAGGCTGCGGAGCGAACGACGGGGAGCAGTCCAGGCGGCGAGGCTGGGGTGGAAGGATGGCCCATGCGTGCGCAATGAGCCCGTGTAGGCAGGTAGATGCATCATGTTCCTTTCAGGGGATGTTGCCCATGACCGTCCTTGGGCGAGGGAGGAAGGGTCAACCGGAAACACGGGAAACACGGGCCGCTCGGCCTTGCGGGGCCGGTGCGGGCGCTCGCAGGATGCGGCATGTCATGGAGGATCTGGGTGGCGTGGGCGTGCATCGCCTGCTCGGTGGGCGCGGGTGCCCCGGACGCTTCCGCGCCGGGACGTTTTCCGCTTCGCAGCGATGGGCGGTGGCTGCTCTCGCCGCCTCCGGGGCGGTTCGATGCCTCGGCCTTGATGCGCCTTCCGGACGGGTCTTGGCGGGTGGCCAACGATAAGCAGGCTCCATTGTTCCGGATGGTACTTTCCACGAACGAAACGGGGCGACTGGAGCCCGTGCCCGAGCTGTTCCCGCTGGCGGGCCTGCGGGAGGCGGCGGGCAACCCCAGGTTTGTGCCGGACATGGAAGGCCTGGCACGGGACGACCAAGGCCGGATCTACCTGTGCACGGAAAAGGAGCGATGGATTTTCCGGACTTCGGCCAACGGCGGGAAGGTCGAGCGACTCGACATCGACTGGAGCCCGGTCCGGCGGTGGCTCAGCGGGACGGACCTGAACGCCTCGTGGGAGGGGCTGGCGATCGGCGGTGGTCGCCTGTACGTGGCGAACGAGCGCGGGACGGGCCGGATCGTGGGGGTGGACTTGGGAAGCCTTCGGGTCGTGGACGACTTCCAGGCGTTGCCCATAGGTTCCAAGGAATGGGACGTGCACTACTCGGACCTCTGCTGGCAGGGCGGGGCGTTGTGGGTCTTGTGCCGGGCGCATCAGTTGGTGCTGCGGGTGGACCCGGTGACGCACCGGACGTTGGCACAGTTTGACTACGGGCCGATCGAGCGTGCCCGGGAGAACGCCTACACGGTCCCGCTCGGCATCGGCATGGCCGAGGGGCTTTGGGTGGATGCAACACACCTGTGGGTGCTCATCGACAACAACGGGTTTGGTAGAAAGGAGGATGCCAAGGACCAGCGGCCGTTGCTGTTCCGGTGTCGGCGGCCGGATGTTGGGGGCGAGCCGT
>JBJSZF010000030.1:0-1668 GCA_046090125.1 Verrucomicrobiota bacterium | reverse complement strand
CGCCGCGTGAGGGCACGCGGCCTACAGACTGCCCAACGGCCGTTTCTAGGTTCATGGGCGCTTGAACCCAGGTGGGACGCCGAAACGAAGACGCCGGCGAGGATGTTTCCTCCCGGCGTCGGCGGTCATCGGCTTCCCGGTGCGGCGTCCAAGAAATGGCGGGTGTTCCCACACGAGGGATTTTCGGGTCCCACGAGGCGCGAGCGACGCCGTGGGACGCCACGAGACCCGCGGCCCTTCGGGTGGCTCCGAGAACGCCGGGTGCCCGGGCCCTACTTCTTCTTCTCGTCCTTCTTTTCCGCAGGAGGAACGATGGTGAGTTCGGCCCCGGTGTTGACCTCGCAGCCGGGGAGGGCTTCCTGGAGCTTCTTGGCGCCCTCGGGCGTCACCTTGGTCTGCCACAGGTAGAGGCTCCGGAGGTGCTTCATGCCCTTGAGGTGCTCGATGCCCGCGTCCGTGACCTGGGTGCCGTACAAGTTCAGATAGACGAGGTTTTGCAGGTTCTTGATGCGAGCCAGCCCGGCGTCCGTGATGGCCGTGCCCTCGAGGCTCAGCACCTGGAGGTTCGCGAGCTTCTCCAACGCCGCGAGGCCTGCGTCGGTCAACTTGGTCGTGCCCAACCGCAGCTCGATGAGGCTCGCAAGGTCCTTGAGGGGTTCCACGGTCTTGTCCGTCACTTCCGCGCCCTTGAGACGGAAGTTGGCCTCGCGCCATGGGGAGTTCTGGGCCACGGGACGCGCCTCGACGCCTGCCTTGGCCAACGCCGCCAAGGCCGCCGCCTCCGCCGCCGACGGCTTGAAGTCCTTGGGCAACTCGGGCAACGGAGCCAACGGCCGACGCGGGGCCGCCGGGACCGCCGGGGGCAACGCCGCCGCCGCGCCCGCCTTCGCCGCCACCTTCACCACGAAGCCGTCCGGCCACTTCGCGCCGCCCTCGATCCACGACTTCAGCGCCGCCACCTTCTTCTCGCCGAGCGGCCCGCCCTCCGGCGGCATCGCCTCGTCGTTGTCCTTGGGCAAGGTCACGCGCCGGATCAGCTCCGACTTGCCCACGTCGCCCGCCACGACCGACGCCGTGCCGCTCTTGCCGCCCTTGAAGGCGTCCGCCTTCCCGTCCAGGCGCAGCTTGCCCTTCTGCTTCTCCTCCCCGTGGCACTGGATGCAGTGCTCGGCCAGGATGGGGGCAACGTCCTTTTCAAAGTCCACCTGCTCGGCGGCCCGGGCGATCCCGGCGGCCAACGACAGGCCCGTGGCGATGATGGCAATCTTCTTCATGAATCAGGGCGCTCGTCCGACGCCGGCCGCGCGTCAATCCATTCAACGCGCAGGGCCGCCACCGGGAACGTCGCTGTTGTACACGTGCCGCCCCGGCTGTTCCAACCGCCATTTCACGCCCCCGGGCAGGGTGGGGAGCGGGGAGCGGGAGGTGGGGAGCGGGAGGCGGGGGGAGAGAGGCGATCTCGACGGGGCGACGGCGTGAACGGCTGAAGCCGGGACTCCGTTCGCGTCGAAGGTTGGGCGGTGGGTCTGGCGCGCGGCCCGATCCGCTTCGGGCAAGACCGAGACGGTCTTGCTACCTTCTCCGACCGCGCCCGCTCCGTGACAGGACGCACGGTTCCAAGCGAAAGCGAAACGGACCAAGAGGAAAGAAAAGCAAAACAAGAAAGGC
>JBJSZF010000029.1:0-2002 GCA_046090125.1 Verrucomicrobiota bacterium | reverse complement strand
CCGGTGGTGTCGCTTCGCTCCACCACCGGCTACAGGCTGTCATCCCTCCGGGATGGAATGCGGGGATGCGGCCGGGGACGGGCGTGTCGCCGGCGATGGGTTGCGTCACGAAAGGGCTCGGGGCTGTCAGGCGGGCGTCCTCGACATGGCGGCCTTTGACGGCATCCTTCGGCGCCACGGGCTTTCCGCAGCGTGGCAACGATTCCAGGACACGTTCCTCAACGACTCCCCATGACCCCGGAGCTTTTGAAGGTCCTCGAAAGCAAGCAGGCCCTGCGTCGGGAGCTCGCAAGCCTTCCCATCGACGAGAAGCTCCGCTTGCTCGACGCCATGCGCGAACGCCAGCTCGCCATCGGGCCCGACGTCGATCATCGCCCTCCTTCGCATGCGTGGGAGGCGTACCATGCCCGCCACGTCCGTTCCGGCGACCCCACGTCGCCAACCCCATAACGCGTCGGCCAACCACGACGTTGGGGTCGCCATGATCGCGGGCTGCGCTCCCGGCGACGGGGTCCCGGCGATGCCCCAGACGGTCATGGATGCTGCCTCGTTGGGGCGCCAAGGCTCATCGGCACGGCTGGGGACCTTCCGGATTCACGTGGGAACCTTCCGGATGAATGCGCGAAGCTTAAAAATGAATCCGCGAGGCTTCGCGGTTGACCTCCGAGGCTAAAACATTGACCTCGAAGGCCAAAAGATTGACCTCGAAGGCTCAATCATTGACCTCGAAGGCTCAATCATTGACCTCGAAGGCTCAATCGTTGACCTCGAAAGCCAAAACATTGACCTCCGACGCTGAATCATTGACCTCGGAGGCTCAAAGATGAACCGACGAAGCTTCCCGAATGACGTGAAGCGCTGAAAACAGTACCTGGACGCCTTCGATGGGCATGTTGTCGGTCCCAGCGGGGAGAACCCCGTGCCGGTCGAGCGCTTCGGCAGAGGATCGGTTTGCATGGCGCAGGCCCCCCAAGGAACGGCCGCACGCCAGCCCGGGGCAACGGCCCGGGTTTCCGTGCCCGAATCAGGGCAATCGTTCGCCTCGCGACGCCACCAGCAGGCGGTACCAGTCGTCCCGTCCCATCTCCACCTCGGCCGCCCGGGCCATCGACGCGATGCGCGACGGGTCCACGGAACCCACCACGGGCACCGGCCGCGACGGATGCCGCAGCACCCACGCCAACGCCGTTCCCGCACGATCCAGGCCCATGCCTGACGCCAGCCCATCCAACTCGCCATGCAACCGCGCGGCCCGCGCCGCGACGGCGGGGTCGAAGCCTTCCAGGGATCCGTTCCCCAGCACGCCGCGCCCGAGCGGGCTCCATGCCGTGGGCGTCATCCCCTTCATCAGGCACTGGTCCAACGTCCCGTCCTCGAAGGGCGCCAGGTGCATCAGGCTGGCTTCCACCTGGTGCGTCACCAGCGGCATCGGGCACGCCCGCGCCAATGCCTCGACCTGGGACGTGCGGAAGTTCGACACGCCAAAGTGCCGGACCTTGCCCGCCGCCAACAACGCGGCAAACGCACCCGCCACCTCCTCCGGCTCCATCAGGTAATCCGGTCGGTGCAACAGGAGCACGTCCAGCGCGTCGATGCCCAGCCGCGCCAACGAGCCCTCGACGGACCGCTGGATGTGGTCCGCCGAGAAGTCGTAGCGGCCCACGGCCCCGGCGGGGTCGCCGGCGCGACGAATGCCGCACTTGCTGGCGACCACCACGCCGTCGCGGGCGCCCGGACGTTCCCGCAACGCCTCCCCCGCGATCCGCTCGCACTCGCCCCCGCCGTAGATGTCGGCCAGGTCAAGGAACGTGTAGCCGGCGTCGAGCGCGGCATGAACGGCACGGCGCCCGGCCGAGGGCTCCAACCGCGGGCCGCCCTCGCTCCCGGCCAGCCGCCAGCAACCGTAGGCCAACCGCGACACGACCGGGCCCGCCGAACCGAGCACGCGTGTCTTCACAACGGGAGATCCCGGTCCGTGATGGCGCCCTCGGACGCGGACAAC
>JBJSZF010000028.1:0-3110 GCA_046090125.1 Verrucomicrobiota bacterium | reverse complement strand
GGCGGGGAACAGGGCGCTGGGCTTGTAACGGGCGGCGGTGAGCCCGCTGTCCATGGGGATGGTGAGCTGGTAGTTGCCATCGACGCCGGTGGTGTTGCGGACAGTGGCGGTGACGGCGGGGCTGCCCGGGATCTCCAGCACGACGCTGGACTTTGGTAAGGCCAGGGGGTTGCCCTGCTCGTCGCGCACGACGCCAAACAAGGTCTGGTGCGGCGCGGGCGGGAAGGCGTGGGCGAAAGGAATCCCAAGGGCCAGCACTGCGACGACCACCACGGCCGCCGCGAGGGGATGGGCAAGCCCTTGGGAAAGGGTGCGCGACCGCCACGACGAGCGGCGGGCGTGCGGGGGAACCACGGTGGAGTTCATCGCGTGGAGGTTGTGTTCCGGGTTCATGGGGGGCGGCGCTAGTTGCCGGAGTAGGAGTAGGTGACCCAGTGGATCTTGATGTCCTTCACCGTCTGGAGGAACCGGTCGAGGCCCTCCTTGGGGTTGCTGAGGAGGGTGCGTCCCGGGATGACCAGCTTCCATTGGCTGTTCCATACGGAGCGCCCGACGAGGCGATTGCTGGTGAACTGGGAGCGCTGGAGGGTGCCGCCGGAGGTGTACAGCTCCGGCGAGAACACCGCCGTGGTGGACACGGGCCGGAACGCCTGGTGCTTGCGCAGCTCGAACATGGGCTCCGACAGCGAGTCGGCCGACTGGTAGAGCTTCTTCGTCGCGAACTCCGACGCGCCGATGTTGAAGGGCATCGGGATCGCGATGTCTTCCACCACCCATGAACGGACGCTGCTGGTGTCGCCCAAGGGCGGGCTGCGCATCGAGTCCACGCCCACGGGGATCAGGTAAAGGTAGGGCGCGCCGGACAAGGCCAACGGATCGAGGAACCACGATCCGGGCTCCGAGGGCGACGTGCCGCCGGCGCCGCTATTGGCCGACGGATTGGCCATGCCCCGATACCCTTCCAGCGCAATGCCGACACCGAAGACCTTCGTGGCGAAGGCCGTGGGGCTGAAGGGGACGTCCCCTGCGCCCAAGGGCTGCCCGAACATGTTCTGCCCGTCTTCGATGGTGGTGGAGAACGACACCACGAGGCCCGGCACCGGCAGCCCGTCGCCCTTGTCGATCTGCATGAAATGGCGGCGAACGTCGGCGTCCGCCAGGAGGTCCTCTCGAAAGGCCCGGTTGAGCACGTCCTTCCACGAGACATCGCCGTCGGTGCCGGGGACGATGCGGAACTTCTCCGTGCGCAACGACACCGTGGAGCCGTAGGCATCCGGGCTGTTGAACCCGAGCCGGCCGCGCAGGACATCCCAGTCGGCCTTCATGGAAGCCAGGGCGCTGGAGAGGCCCGGGTCGCCCGCGCTGCTGCCCGCGAACAGGGGCTCGCCATTACGGATCACACCGAGGGCGCGCGACGCCACGATGCCGCGGACGAAGTCCCGCCCGGCGGTGGTGCCCAAGAGGCCGGTCTCGTAGTCGTAGGCGTTGGCCGCGAGGAGCGCGTAGCGTGATGCAAGGTCGAACAATGTCTTGTAGCGCTCCAGCTTCTCGTTGCGGAACACCCGGAAGGCGGCGTCGCGCGTGCGGTAGCCCTGGATCACAGACGCCATCCGCTGCCGGTAGATCTCGCGCTCGGCCTGGACGCGGTCGCCCTCGGCAACCAGTGCCCTCAGGTTGCGCTGAGCGTTGTCGTAGTCGCGCAGCAGCAGGTTGATGGTCGAGTACCGGAGCTGGTAGGCCTCGATGCTCCCGATCAATCCATTCACCGCCTCGTACAGCGCCGTCTCGCGCTCGGTGGGCTCGATGCCGAAGGTCTCCGTGTAGGCCTTCTTCGTGTTGTAGGCCAGCTCCAGGGCCTTCACCACGTTCTCGCGCGCCACCGCCACGGCGTCCAGAACGGCCTTGCTGGTCACGCCCAACCCCTTGAGCAAGCCGCGGACGGCGGACGTCACGTCGCCGCCCGCCGCAAGGCCCGCGATGAAGCTCTGCGGCAAACCGTCCTTTACGGCCTCGATGGTCTTCTCCACCACCGTCGAGACGGCGTCCTGCACCAGTTGGAAGACCTCGTTGGCATACTTGACCTTCTCCACCACCTGCTCGCCATGGAAGATGGCGAGCTTCATGTCCCGCGTCTTCGCGTAGTTGGCGTTGGCCGCGCGGAACACGGCGATGTTCTTGTCGATGGATCCAATGTCGCCGGCCGTCAGGTAGATTTCCTGCCGGAGCCGTTCATGGGCCGAGATCTGCTCGGAGATCGCCTGCTGGATCTTGCCGGGGGACTTGCGGCGGCTCGTCCATGTCCGGGGCTTCTGGGCGAACCCATGCGGCCCGAGGTCCAACACCAGGTGGTAGTTCATCAAGCCCGTCTTCTCGGACTCCACCATCGTGATGCCATTGCGGGCGCGCCCATCGATCAGTTCCGGGTTGCTGCTGCTCACCGGGACCGGATCGAAGTTCATCTCCGTGTACAGCTTCGTGCCCCAGTCGGCCGGGACATCCCTCAGCTCGATGTCGAAGCTCGTCGTGTAGCCGTAGTTCCACGAGCTGGGGAAATCGATCTCCGGCAGCTCCACGTACGAGAAGTGCACGAGATCCGGCCCGGCGTAGCCCTGCTTGTAGAGGCGGCCCGGCCCAACGTCGTCCGGGTAGGGCGTGCCATAGAGCTCGATGAGCGCGTTGTTGTAGGCCAGCTCCTGCTGCGCCAGCTCCGCCTGCAAGTCCGCCAGGGAGTCCTGCTCGCTCCGCATCATCTGCGTCACGTTCTTCGCGTCGTCGAAGGCCGAGACCGCATTGCCCAAGGCGCGCAGGGAACGCTCGTACACCTGCTCGAAGTGGGTGCCGTTCTTCTCGCCCACCACCGCGTTCGGGTTCAGGTCCATGGCCATGCCCCCCTCGGAGATCCCCAGGGGCGACAGGCCGCCCTCGCAGTTGTCCATGGCCGTCTCCAGCCCGCGGGCCGCCAGGGCCAGTTCCTTGAGTTCCAACACCGTCGTGCGGTCCACCTTCTGGATGCCCTCGTGCGTCGGGTCCGGGTCCACGGCCGGCAGGATCGCGTTGCCCGCCAGCCAGTTCAGGTAGTTGCCCTGCCCCACGCGCGTCGCCCAATGATC
>JBJSZF010000027.1:0-3877 GCA_046090125.1 Verrucomicrobiota bacterium | reverse complement strand
GGCGGGACCCGCTGACGGAGCGGATCCCGGTGGTGATGGTGTCGGGGCGCGCCACGGAGATGGACCGGGTGCTGGCGTTGGAGCTTGGGGCGGACGACTTCGTGGCGAAGCCGTTCAGCGCGCGGGAGCTGGTGTTGCGGGTGCGGCGGAGCATGGCGCGGTCGCCGGCGTTGATGGCGACGGCGGACGTGCTGTCGTTTGGGGAGTTGATGATCGACGTGCCGGGGCATCGCGTGTTGGTGAAGGGGCGGGGGGTGGACGTGACGGCGACGGAGTTTCGGTTGCTGACGGTAATGGCGCGGCGACGGGGGCGGGTGCAGACGCGGGAGCAGTTGCTGCAGGAGGTGTGGACCTCAGGGGAGCGGGAGACGATCGACGAGCGGACGGTGGACACGCACGTGCGGCGGCTTCGGGACAAGCTGGGGGAGGCGGCGGGGTGCGTGGAAACGGTGCGCGGGGTGGGCTACCGGTTCGCGTCGTGAGGGTTGCGAGGCGCGTGCTTTGACTTGCGGGCGCCACTTGCCATAGGCTGGCCTAGATGAACGTGACGCGTCATACGGACGCCAATTTTGCCGCGCAACTGGACCGGGCCGTGCGCACTTCGAGCTTGTTTGACCCGGAGGTGGAGGAGAGGGCTCGGGGAATCGTGGAGCAGGTGCGCGCCAAGGGCGACGCGGCGCTGGCCGAGCTGACGGAGAAGTTCGACGGGGCGAAGGTGACCGCCTCGCAACTGGCGGTGACCACGGCGGAGTTCATGGCGGCATCCGTGGAGGTGCCGGAGACGCTGCGGGCGGCGGTCGCCGAGGCGCACGCCAGCATCGAGTCGTTTGCGAAGCGGTCGCTGCGCCAGGATTGGCAGGCCCGCAACCAGCACGGCGCGGCGGTGGGGGAGAAGTTCGACCCGTTCCAACGCGTGGGCATCTACATTCCCGGGGGCACGGCTCCGTTGGTGTCCACGGTCCTGATGACGGTGACGCTGGCGAAGGTCGCGGGGTGCCCGGAGATCGTGGTGTGCACGCCGTGCGGCAAGGACGCCTCCGTGAACGCCGCGTTGCTGTTCGCCGCGCGCACGGCGGGCGCGACGGAGGTCTATCGGGTGGGCGGCGCGCAGGCGATCGCCGCGATGGCGCTCGGCACCAAGACGATTGCCCCCGTCCAGAAGGTGTTCGGGCCGGGCAACGCCTACGTCGTGGCCGCGAAGCGGTTGTTGTTCGGGCACGTGGCGGTGGACCTATTGCCCGGGCCCAGCGAGGTGCTGGTGCTGGCGGATGACTCGGCGAACCCGAAGTTCGTCGCGGCGGACCTGCTGGCGCAGGCGGAGCATGGCTCCGGGCACGAGCGCGTCTGGCTCGTGACGACGTCGGGCAAGCTGCTAAAGGCGGTGGAGAAGGAGGTCGCGCGGCAACTGGGCAAGCTGGCGCGGAAGGCCTTCATCGAGAAGGCCCTCAAGGCCAACGGCTGGCTCATCCACGTGGAGGACATGGACGCCGCCGTGGCGCTGGTGAACCGGATTGCGCCGGAGCATTGCGAGGTCATGACGGCCCATGCGCGGGACGTGGCGAAGAAGATCACCCTGGCCGGGGCCATCTTCCTGGGGGATTACTCGCCGACGGTCCTGGGGGACTACGTGGCCGGGCCCAGCCACGAGCTGCCGACGGGCGGCGCGGGCCGTTGCTTCGCGGGGTTGACCACGGACCAGTTCCAGCGGCGCACGAGCGTCGTGGAGTATGGCAAGGGCGCGCTGAAGCAGGCGTTGGCGTCCGTGCAGGTGTTCGCCAAGGCGGAGGGGCTGGATGCCCACGGTCGCTCGGCCACGATCCGGGCGGACAAGTAACCCGCGCCTTCCCCCCATGCCGACCGCCGCCCTCGCCTCGCCCGTAGCCCGGATGGTCCGGCCCTTGGTGCGTTCGCTCCATGCCTACGTGCCGGGCGAGCAGCCCAAGATCCCGGGGCTCATCAAGCTCAACACCAACGAGAACCCGTACCCCCCGGCTCCCGCCGTGCTGCGCGCGGTGCGGAAGGCGGCGGACGGCCGCCTGCGCCTTTACCCGAACCCGACGTCGTCGGGGCTGCGCGAGAAGCTGGCGCGATTGCACGGGTGCGAGCCGTCGAACGTGTTCGTGGGCAACGGCTCGGACGAGGTCCTTGCGTGCCTGATCCGGGCGTTCGTGGAGCCGGCGGCGGCGGTCCCGGAGGCGCGGCGGGCCCGGGCGACGGTGCAGTACCTCTGGCCGTGCTATTCGTTGTACCCGGTGCTGGCGGAGACGCACGGGGCGCTGGCCCGTGCGGTGCCGTTGCAGGCGGACTTTGGCCTGCCGACGGTGGCCGCGCTGCGCAAGGGGAAGGCCTGGCGGTTTGATGCCGCGTTGTCCCTGGTGACGACGCCGAACGCGCCCAGCGGGCGGGGGTACCTGCGGTCCGAGCTGGAGGCCTTGTGCGCGGCGCAGCGGGGGCCGCTGGTGCTCGACGAGGCCTACGTGGACTTCGCGCGCGAGGACGCGCTGCCGCTCGCGCTGCGCCATCCGCACGTCATCGTCACGCGCACCTTTTCCAAGTCCTACTCGCTCTGCTTCCAGCGCGTCGGCTATTGCGTGGCCCATGCGGACGTGGTGGCGGCGCTCGACCGGGTGCGGGACAGCTACAACGTGAACGGGCTGGGGCAGGTGGCGGCCGAGGCGACGCTGGATTGCCTGCCGTATTACCGCCGCAACTTCGCGCGCATCATCCGGACGCGGGAACGCCTTCGACGCGAGCTGGGCGGCCTGGGTTGGGAGGTGTTGCCCACCGACACCAACTTCCTCCTGGCGCGGCCCCCGGGCGCGCCGGCGCAGGAATGGCTGGGGTTGCTCCGCGAGCGCAAGCTGCTGGTGCGTTGGTTCTCGTCCGAGCAGCTCGCGCCGTATCTCCGGATCACGGTGGGGACGGACGCGGAGGCGGACGCGTTGCTGAAGGCGGTGACGGCCATCGCCCGGAGAAGGGCCTAGGTCGTGCCATGGAACGGTGGGTGTTTCTCGACGACGGGCCCGGTGAGCCGGTGCGGAACATGGCGTTGGACGACGCGTTGCTGGCGGGCGCGGGCGTGGACGGGTTGCCGGTGTTTCGTTGGTACGGGTGGCGGTCGCCGGCCGCGACGTTTGGCTACTTCCAGCGGCGCGCGGAGGTGGAGGGCTGGACGCGGCTGCGGCCGTTGCTGCGACGGCCGACGGGGGGCGGGCTGGTGCCGCACCTGGAGGATTGGACGTACGCGGTGGCGGTTCCGGCCACGCACCCGTGGCATGGGCTGCGCGCGGTGGAAAGCTACGAGCGGATGCACCAATGGATCGCGCGCTCGCTGCGCGCCGTGTGCGTTGCCGCGACGCTGGCGGAGTGCTGCGAGCCCAGTGGCCCGGGGCGCTGCTTCGAGGGCTGGGAGAAGTTCGACGTGCTGAGCGCCGGGAGGAAGGTCGCGGGCGCGGCGCAACGGCGGACGCGGGACGGCCTGTTGATCCAGGGGAGCATCCAACCCGTGCCCCGTGGCGTGGCGCGCGAGGCGTTCGCGGCGGCGTTGCGCGACGATGCGACGCGCGAGTGGGGCGCGGCGTGGGACATGGCTCCTGACGCGGCGCGCGAGGCCCGTTGGCGCTCGCGTGCGCTGGAGCTGGTCGAGGCCCGGCACGCGCTGGAGTCGTATCAGGCCGGCCGTTGAGCCCCGGCGCGGTGGCGTCTCACGGCGTACGTTCCACGAGGCGCTTGTAGGCGAGGACGCCGTCGGCGATGGCCCGGGCAAGGGCGGCGCGGCCCTCCACCGAGTAGATCGTGGAGGCGTCCTGGGCGTTGGTCATGTAGCCGCCTTCGATGAGGATGCCGGGCATGTCGAGCAGGGTGAGTTCCTTGAACC
>JBJSZF010000026.1:0-1349 GCA_046090125.1 Verrucomicrobiota bacterium | reverse complement strand
TGTGATTGCCGACCACTACGGTCGGGCGGGGTTGCTGAGCTTCTACATGCCCGGCGGCAAGGAGGGGCTGCCGGAGGCGCCCGTGGTGTACACGTTGCGGAGCGGGCGCGTGACGAGCCAGTTCGACATGTGGCCCGGGTACGAGTCGCGCACGGGTGAGGATGCGCTGTTCGTGCGGCGTTCGCCGAAGGAAGGCGAGGAGGCCCTGCCCCGGGCGTTGATGGAACAATTCGAGGCAGTCGAGCGGGTGGGCGAGGTGGAATCCGGCCACAAGGGCCGCGTCCTGCACCGGCACGAGGTGTTCCGGTGCCGGCGCCTGAGGTAGCGCCGCGCGGGGTTGATCGCGACGCGGTACTTCCCCGGGGATCGTGGCGGCTCAACCCCGGGGGAACATGCCAGCCGTCCATCCGCCATCGACCGAGAGGCACGCGCCCGTGACGAAGGAGGCCTCGTCCGACGCGAGGAACAACGCGGCCTCGGCGACCTCCTCGGGCGTGCCCATGCGGCGCATGGCCTGGGTGGAGGACATGTCGCGGCGGGCGGCGGCGGGGTCGGGGTACTCGGCGAGGCGTGCCTTGACGAAGGGGGTTTCGATGCGGCCGGGGCAGACGGCGTTGACGCGGACGCCGGAGGTGGCGTGGTCGAGGGCCGCGCAGCGCATCATGCCGACGACGGCGTGCTTGCTGGTGGTGTAGGCGAATCGGTCCACGAGGCCCTCGAGTCCGGCGGTGGAGCCCATGACGACGACGGCGCCGCGCCCGCGTTGGATCATGGCGGGCATCCACGTCTTGAGGGTGCGCAGGACGCCGGTGACGTTGACGGAAAGCATGCGCTCGAAGTCGGCGACGCTGGTGGTGAGCAAGGTGCCCACGTGTCCGATGCCGGCGTTGGCCACGAGGACGTCGAGCGTCGGGACGACCCGCAGCGCCTCCTCAAAGTCGGCGTCGCAGGTCACGTCCAACCGGAGCGCCTCCGCGCGGCCGCCCGCCGCTCGGGCCAACCCGACGGTGCCTTGGGCGGCCGGGAGGTTGACGTCGGCCGCCCAGACATGGGCACCCGCCCGGGCGAAGCGCAGGGCAATCGCCTGGCCGATACCAGACCCGGCACCGGTCACGAGGGCGGACTTGGACTCAAGGGAAAATGGCATGGCGAGGACATGCTCCGTTCGACCGCCGGATTCAACCTAGAAACGGCAGTGGGTCCGTCTGTAGGCCGCGTGCCCTCACGCGGCGGCGGCGATGCCTCGTGCCCGGTGCGCCGGGTCAGGTGACCCGGCCTACAGCCGGACCGGGCCTACCTCGACCTCACCCGCAGGGTGAGCCCCTGGGTTCCTGTCCATGAGCCCGACC
>JBJSZF010000025.1:0-3727 GCA_046090125.1 Verrucomicrobiota bacterium | reverse complement strand
CCGAGGTAGAGGGCTTGTCGCTGGATGACCTTGCCGGAGGGGGAGCGTTGGTTTTCGACGAGGCTCCAGTAGGTGTGGTCCTTGCCGTTCTTGTGGCGCTGGTGACGACGGAGGAAGAGGCCCATGAACGCCCAGGGTACCGGGACCGGAAGGGGTGGGAAGGGGGCGGGTCTTCACCATACGCCCTTGGGCGGCCGGAAACCGCGATTTCATTGGGGTTTCGGCGTGCGGTAGCCGCTAAAATCGCTTGGAAATGGGTCCAGTTGCAAAAGTCCGGCTAGGGCCATGACGTAATGACATCGACGAGGAGGTCCACGTGGTGGATCAAGTCCTGCACCTGGACGCGCTCGCGCCGGTGCCAGCCACGGACGGGACTGCGGAAGTGGAGCCCGGCATGGGCGTGGGCGGGGAACGCCGCGAAGTCCCCCTTGCCGAGCCCGACCTCGGAACGGTTCCAGCCGACGCCCGCCTTCGTTGCATGGGAAGCAAGGGTGGCCAACACGCGCGAATAGGGCGGTCGGGTGGCGTCGGCCTCCGAGACCACGGCGACGAGTCGTTCCTTGGGGTAGGCGGTCTCGTAGTCGAGGGGGCCATCGACGGTGATGGAGAGGCCGATGTTGTCGAAGAGTCGCGGGTGATGGCGGGCAAGGTGCTTGGCTCCCTTGAGGCCGACCTCTTCCGACCCGGTGAGGAGCACGAGGACGGGAGGGTGGGGCTTGCCCTCCGCCCAGGCGGTCCGGTGCACGCGGCGGAGGGCTTCGAGGACGACGCAGACTCCGGAGCGGTCGTCGCCGCCAAACGTGGAAGGGAACGACGGGTCGGACTCGCGGGCATGGAAGAAGTCCGACGTTTGCGGGTCGAAGGCGAGGTGTTCCGGGGTGGAGATGACGAGGGTGTCGAGGTGGGCGTTGAGGAGGAGGGCGGGTTGTTGGGCCATGGGGCCGACGCCGTCGAGGCGCATGGCGAGGTTGATGGGGGCGTTGGAGAGGGTGTCGGTGAGCGGGACGATCCGGGCTCCGAGGGCGGCGAGGCGTCGTTGGCACTCGTCGCGGATGGCGTGTTCGCCGCCGCTTCCGCCGGGGATTTGGACGAGGGACACGAAGGATTCGATGGCGGCGACGCGGGCGGGGGCGTCGAGGTGGACGGAGCGCGCCGCGAGGGCGGCGTTGCGGACGGCGTTGGTGTCGAGGGTTGCTGGCGAGGCGGCGTGGCCGATGAGAAACGCCGTGAGCCCTGCGATGGCGTCGAGGCGGTACGCGAGCCTGGCAAGGCATGATGGGGGGCGAACCATGGAG
Source organism: Verrucomicrobiota bacterium (assembly GCA_046090125.1). Lineage (GTDB taxonomy): Bacteria > Verrucomicrobiota > Verrucomicrobiia > Limisphaerales > UBA9464 > UBA6176. Next base: position 2,432 of record JBJSZF010000025.1, on the reverse strand, counting down.
CGAGGCAACCAGTTGGGGAGGGCCTTGTCACGGGGACCTTTCGGGCGCGATGGGCGAGGTGGACGGTCTTGGGTTGGCGGAGCGGACGATTGACCGGCGGGCGGCGGGGCCTTCAGCCTTGCGCGGTCATGAGCACGAAGGTTCCCGATGATTTGAAGTATGCGGCGTCGCACGAGTGGGTGCGGGTGGCGGATGGCGTGGCCACGGTGGGCATCACCGACCACGCGCAACATGAGTTGACGGACATCGTGTTCGTCGAGTTGCCCGCCTTGGGGCGGGTGGTGAAGGCGAAGGCCGCGTGCTCGGTGGTGGAGTCCGTGAAGACCGCCAGCGACATCTACGCGCCGGTGTCGGGCGAGGTGATCGAGGTCAACAAGGCGCTGACGAACAACCCGTCCTTGGTGAACACGGACCCGTATGGGGAGGGGTGGTTCATGCGGGTGCGATTGTCCGGCGGCCTCGAAGGCTTGATGGACCCGGGCGACTACCGGAAGCAGATCGGGGCCTGAACCCCCTGCACGGGATGCAACCGATTCCCCGGGCGGTCTCGACGGTGGACCCGGCGCCGCTGTTTGAGTGGTTCCGGGGCTGTCATGCCACGGAATTGCTGGTGGCGGCGACGGCGCACCTGGGGTTGTTCAAGCAGCTGGGCGCGGGCGCGTTGGGGCAGCATGAGCTGGCGGCGCGGCTGGGCCTGGCACGTCGGCCCATGCAGGTGCTGGTGACGGCGCTGCGGGCGATGGGGACGTTGCGGGTGCGCGAGGAGGGATTGCTGGAGGCGACCGAGCTGGCGCGGGAACACCTGGATTCCAGCAGCCCGCATTACGTGGGCGATTACTTCGCGTTGGCCTCGGGATCGCCGGGCGTCCTGGCGATGGTGGAGCGGTTGAGGACGGACCGACCTGCCGGAGCGGACGAGGGGGGCGTTGGGTTCATTTACCGCGAGGGCCTGCGGTCGGCGATGGAGGCGGAGGAGGGGGCGCGGTTCTTCACGCTGGCGTTGGCGGGAAGGGCGCGGAACGTAGCCCCGGCCTTGGCGGCGGCGGTGCCGCTGGCGGGCGCGACGCGGCTGGTGGACGTGGCGGGCGGCACCGGGGTGTACACGGTGGCCTTGCTGCGCGCGAATCCCGCGTTGAGCGCGGTCGTGTGGGACCGGCCGGAGGTGCTGCGGGTGGCGGCCGAGTTCGTCTCGGAACCCGAGCTGGAGGGGCGGTTAGAGCTGCGCGCGGGCGACATGTTCCGGGACCCGTTCCCGGAGGGCGCGGACGTGGCGTTACTCTCGAACGTGCTGCACGACTGGGCGGAGCCGGAGTGCGAGGCGATCCTGCGTCGGTGCGCGGAGGGCCTGCCACCGGGCGGGCGGCTGTTGATCCACGACGTGTTCCTGGACGACGACCTGGGCGGTCCGTTGCCGGTGGCGTTGTACTCGGCGGCGTTGTTCAGCGTGACGGAGGGCCGGGCCTACAGCGTGGCGGAATACCGGGTCATGCTGGAACGAACGGGCTTCTCGGCGGTGCAGGTGGTTCCCACGCGGGTCCACTGCGGAGTGCTGATGGCGGTTCGAAAATGATAAAGGGCGCACCCGCCGTGTCTGCGACGGATGCGCCCCGGGCACTGCGGTTCAAAACATCCGGGAGACGGAGAGGGAGATGAGGTAGTCCGCGAAGGCGGCGTCGCCGTGGCGGCCCTTTTGGATGTCCCAGTAGGAGCGCTCGCGGTTGGCGGCGACGAGGAGGGGCGCGGTGAGGTTGACGTTCCAGCGGCCGGGCATCCACGAGATGCCAGGCTCAACGGAGATGGCGTACCCGGGGCGACGGAACCCTTCCTTGTCGCCGGCGTTGCCATTGAGGTCCTCGACGGGGACGCCCTCCATGCGGCCGCCGAAGGAAAGAGCGATCGCGTGCTTGTGGCTGAGGATGACGTTGAAGCCCGTGCGGAAGAGGTACTGGTCCGCGATGGACATGCCGTTGTCGATGTTGACGGTGCCGATGGTGGGCCCGGCGTCACGGCGCGCGGTGGGGCTGGGCGTGCCATTCACGTTTTGCGGGTTGAAGAGGTAGAAGGCTTGGGCGTAGCCCACGAGGCGCGAGGCGAGCTGGCGATACCCGCTCAGCTCGAGGGTGGCACCCCAGCCGCCGTCGCCGGGCTGGATGGACTGGTCCACCGGGCGGATCACGGGTCGGATATCGACCCCGGCGCCCGGGTCTTGGTCCTGATAGAACGTGTCGGTGGCCGCGTAGTCGCCGCTGGGGGCCTTGAACCCGACGCTGACCTGGATGTTGCCCTTGGGTTGCTGGGAGGGGTCCCAGATCCAGGCGTTGAAGGAGGCGCGGACGTCGGCGAGGCCGCCCGAGGAGGTGTCGCGCCGGACGCCGCCGTGCTCGTAGGGGGCGGAGCGCGTGTGCTGGACGAAGGGCAGGACGAAGGTCGCG
>JBJSZF010000024.1:0-1025 GCA_046090125.1 Verrucomicrobiota bacterium | reverse complement strand
TGGCGGACGAACCCGGCCACGACGTTGTCGGGGTAGTTGGAATACCCGACAGCGTTGGAGCCGCGGAACAGCATCTGGAAGCAGATGTTGGGGATGCGGGCGCGAAGCTGCCGGAGCCGCTCCCACGGGTCTTCCCACAGGAACCGCATCGTGGTGTCGAAGGTCGCTCCGCCCCACATTTCCAAGGAGAATAGGCCGCTCTTGGCGTCGCCCAGGCGACGCGCGATGGCGTCGGCGCAGGCCAGCATGTCAAAGGTGCGGACGCGGGTGGCCATCAACGACTGGTGGGCGTCGCGGAAGGTCGTGTCCGTCACGAGCAACCGCCGTTGCTTGGAGACCCATTCGGCGAAGCCGCGCGGCCCCAGCTCGTGGAGCAGGTCGCGCGTGCCCTTGGGGATGGGGGATGCCAGGTCCACCTTGGGCGCCACCGGCGCGTCGAACAGACGCGCGGGCTTGAACCCCTTCGCATGGGGGTTGCCGTTGACGATGACGTTGCCCAGGAACCCCAGCAGCTTGCTGGCGCGGTCCTTGCGCCCCTTGAACGCGAACAGCTCCGGCGTCGTGTCGATCAACGTCGTCGTCGCCTGCCCGTCCCGGAACGTCCCGTTGCCAATCACGTTCTCCAGGAACGGGATGTTCGTCTTCACGCCCCGGATGCGGAACTCCGACAACGCCCGGTGCATGCGGTCGCACGCAAGGTGATACGTCTGCCCGCTGGCGATCACCTTCACCAACATCGAGTCGTAGAAGGGCGTGATGACCGCGCCCGAGTGGCCCATGCCGCCGTCCAGGCGGATGCCAAACCCGCCCGGCGACCGGTACGCCAGCAGGCGGCCATAGTCCGGCGTGAACTTGTTCTCGGGATCCTCCGTGGTGACGCGGCACTGGATGGCGAACCCATTGCGCGGCACGTCCTCCTGCCGGGGCATCCCCACCTCCGGCGAATGCAGCGCGTGCCCCTCCGCGATCCGGATCTGCGCCCGCACGAGGTCGAGGCCCGTGATCTCCTCCGTCACCGTGTGCTC
>JBJSZF010000023.1:0-3431 GCA_046090125.1 Verrucomicrobiota bacterium | reverse complement strand
AGCAAGAGCAACGCCACCAACCCGGCCAACACCCACGACATTCGGTCCCGGATCGCGCCCATGCGGCCACGCTGCGCGCCGCCGCCTGCGGGTTCAAGCCGGGAGGCAGGCGCCTCCTGCGGGCGCGGCCCGGTTGGCGCTTGCGCCTTTTTGGAGGAGCGGGCCGCGAACTGGGGCCGGGAGCAAGGCGGTGCTGGCCTTGCGCGAATCGGGGCTGGCACGATTCGGCCCGTGCCCCACGTCGAGAGGAAGACTTTGGCCCCGCGCGCCGGGCGATCCGGTGCGTTCACGTTGATCGAGCTGCTGGTGGTGATCGCGATCATTGCGATCCTGGCGGGGATGTTGCTGCCCGCGCTGGGGCGCGCGAAGGAGCAGGCCTTGCGCACGCAATGCTTCAACAACCAGAAACAGGTCCTCCTCGCGCACACGATGTACCTCGGGGACAACAACGACCGCATCGCGCCCCCCAACTGCGGCGGGGCGGGCGGCGCGGCCAACAAGTCCCTGCCGGCCGGATGGCTCTACAAGCCGGGCTTTGCCCTCCAGTCGTCCGGGTCCAACTACGGCCCCACGCTGGGCCTGTTCTACCCCACGCTCCAGAGCCGCAAGTTGTACCTGTGCCCCGCGCACCGCACCAACACGCCGGAATGGAAGATCTCCACGATCAAGTTCACGTCGTACCTGATGAGCGGCGTGGTGATCGACAGCACGGAGAGCTTTGACTGGTCGGCCGGGGCGAACGGCCGCACGTTCAAGCAGTCGTCGTTCCAGCCCACCGACATGATCTTCTGGGAGACGGACGAGAAGGACCCGGGCTACTTCAACGACGGGTCGAGTTCCCCGGCCGAGGGGTTTTCCAAGCGCCACAACACGGGGGCCATCGTCGGCTTGATGGGCGGGCACGTGGAATACCTGAAGTGGAAGCGCTACTACCAACTGCTGGCCGAGCCCATGCGCAACGCCCTCTGGTGCTTTCCCAACTCGCCCACGGGGCGCTAGCCTTCGCCTCCGAGACCCATGAAGCCCCCGATGCTCATCGTTGCCATGGCCGTGGTGCTCGCCATGGGTTGCTCGCGCACGCCCGACGCCGCCCGCGCCACGGCCGAGCTGGAGCGCGTCCTCGCGGCGTCGCCCCAGTCCGTCCCGTTGCGGCTGGCCGTGGCGGCCGCCCGCACCAACGACGCGGCGGCCGGCGTCATCGCCTTGCAGGAGGCCCGTCGGCAACCCGGCCTCACGGCCGACCAGTTGCAGGCGGTTGAGCAGGCGTCGCAGTCCATCATCGCCGACCTGGTGCGACGAGCGGCCGACGGCGACGCGCGCGCCAAGGCCCACCTCGAGGCCATCGAACGTTCGCGGTCGCAGTAGGGGGCACGGCGTTGGGCCGGGCGGCGACGGCATGGTCGCCACGACATTCCCGAGGGCTTACCCCATCTCGGCGACGGCGGCTCCGAAGGTGAAGCCCCCACCAAAAGCCGCCATGCCCACGCGTCCCGTGCGGCCCTCGGCGAGCATTTCGGCGAGGGCGATCGGGATGCTGCTGGACGAGGTGTTGCCGTGGCGGGCGACGTTGTTGACGACGCGCTCCGGGGGCACGCCGGAGCGCTGCTGGGCGGCGTTGATGATGCGGCCGTTGGCTTGGTGGGGGACGATCCAGTCGAGGTCCTGCAACGTCGTGCCCGCGTCCGCGCACGCCTCGCGCAGCATGGCGTTCATCTGCCGCACCGCCAGCGGGAAGACCTTGACCCCATGCATGGAGACCGGGGAGCACGCGCCGTCGCGGATGCGCCCCACGCTCAGGATGGAGCCGTCCTCGCCCCGGGCCGAAAGCAAGGGCCGATGAAGCCGCAGGGGTGCCGTGGCGGCCGATGGCCCGCCCTCGACCACCACGGCCGTGGCGGCGTCGCCGAAGACGATGGCCGTGTCGAAGTCGTCGAGGTTGAGGAAGGCGGACATGGCCTCGGCGGTGACGACGAGGAAGCGCGAGCCGGGACGGGCACGGCAGGCGTCGTGGGCCTGCTGAAGGGCGTAAAGCCAGCCGCTGCACGCCGCGAGGACGTCATGCGCGGCCATGTCGCAGGGGGGCCCGTCCCCGGCGAGGACGTGCTGCAGGCGGCAGGCGAGGCTTGGGCTGAACTCCAGCGGCGTGCTGGTGCTGACGATGATCCCGGACAGGTCCCGCAGGCCCAGCCCGCACTGTTCCATGGCCTTCCGCGCTGCCCGCTCGGCAAGGCCCAACACCGTCTCGCCGGGCCCGCACCAATTCCGGGACTCAATCCCGGTCCGTTGCACGACGTCGGCCGAGGTCCGCCCAGGGAAACGCGCCACCAACTCGTCGTTGGTCACGAGCCGCGAGCCCGTGACGAACGACAACCCGCGCAGGCCCACGACGGCGCCGACGGACACGGAGGCGGGAGCCGAGTCCACCACGCGGGCACGCTGCGGGAACGGGTCGGCGACACGGCGTACACCCGTGATCCTGCGGCGTGGCTCGACCGGGATCCTCCGCACGCGAGCGCCGCCCTCGGGCCGCGTCTGGATGCGTGCGATGGGCGTCCCGATGGTCACGCGCTCGTCTTCGGGCAACAGCCCATGGATGGTCCCGGCCACCGGCGCGCGCAGGTCGAACGTGGCCTTGTCGGCCTCGCATTCCGCGAGGAGGTCGCCTGCCTGGACGGACGTGCCCTCCTTCACCTTCCACGCCACCACCGTGACGTTTTGGTCGGCCGGGCTCGTCCCGGCGGCCTCCAGGACATGGGTCGAGCCGGGGGCCTCGTCGGCCAAGGCCTCGTCGTGGACGTCCAACCCGAACCATCCGGCGGCGGCGCGGACGATGCCGCCGACGGATGGCAGCACCTCCAGTTGGTTGGCGTAGTTGCACGGCACGTAGGTGTCGGGACGCGTGAGGCGACGCACCTGGACGGCGGCGCCGGCCTTCTCGGCGACGGTGGCGGCGACCTCGGCGCCGAAGCCGCACGTACGATTGTCCTCGTGCACGACGATGAGGTGCCGGGTCTTGCGCACGCTTTGGAGGACGGCGTCCTCGTCCCACGGGCTGATGGAACGCAGGTCGAGGACCTCCGCGTGGACGCCGGCGACCGCCAGCTCGGCGGCGGCGCGCTCGCATAGGGACACCGTGGCGCCCCAACCCACCAAGGTGAGGTCCGAGCCCTCGCGCGCCCGCCGGGCAACCCCGGGCGGGATGCGGACGTCGTCCAAGGCGTGGGAAGAGGCGACGGCGGCGTCGTTGAGGAGGACCTTGGGGTACAGGAACAGCGTGGGACGGCTGCCCTCCAGGACGGCCCGGAGCAACCCGGCGGCATCGTGTGCGTTGGAGGGCATGACCACGTCCAGCCCGGGCACGTGCGCGAACGTGGATTCCAGCGTTTGGGCATGGAACGGCCCCAGCCCGGGTCGGTAGCCGCCGCAGGGTG
>JBJSZF010000022.1:0-12779 GCA_046090125.1 Verrucomicrobiota bacterium | reverse complement strand
GGGCGGACGACGAAGGCCATGCGCCGGGGGCGTTGGGAGGCGAGGACTTGCTGGAGCGGGTGCGCCGGGTGCGCTCGACGTTGCCGGCCGTCACGCACGTGGATTGGTCGGCGCGGGTCCAGACGGTCGATGGCCGCGACCACCCGCGGTTCCATCGATTGCTGGAGGCTTGGCATCGGCGCACGGGGTGTGCCGTGCTGGTGAACACGAGCTTCAACGTGCGGGGCGAGCCCATCGTCTGCACGCCGGAGGACGCGTACCGTTGCTTCGTGAACACGGCGATGGACCGGTTGGTGATGGGAAACCGCGTCCTGGAACGAGCTCGCCAGCCCGCGCCGGTCCCGCAGGCGTTCGAGGGGGGACGGGATTGAAGGCGATGGTCGCAAACGAGGAGGGAGGCCCGTGACGCGGCTGCGTTACAGCGAGCGGCCGGCGGACTGGCGAAACCTGACAGGGTCATCGTGGGGTGCCATCGCGTTGCTCGCGTGCCTGGGAGCCTGGCGCGGACGATGGCCGTGGTGGGGGGCGGCGGTGGTGGCGGGGGTGGGCGTTGCCGTCGCCATCGTGGCGTGGGCGAGGCCACGATGGTTTCGTGGATGGTACCGGGCCGTTCGCTGGATGGGGCACCAGATGGGGCGCGTGACGGGTGCGATCCTGCTGACGGCGGCGTTTGTCCTGGTGGTGTGGCCGCTCGGGTGTTGCCTCCGGCTCATGGGACGTCGGCCGCTCCACGAGAAAGCCAAGGGCGCGAACGGAAGCTGTTGGAGGCCCGCAGCTCAACCCGGCCCCATGGACCGGATGTTTTGACGGCAGGCCGGGATATCCATCCCGAGCAAGGTGGTGGCTGCACCCGAGACAAGGCATGTGGCCGAAGTCCACGGATGACATGGGCACCCGCCCGATCACCGAACTCGGTGGTGAGGCGTTTGCTGGGTGGACGGGTTCTTGGCTCGCCTTCAGCATCTCCGCCGGCCGTTCGCTTCCCCGTCACGGCGTCACCACGCGGAAGAACCGCCAACGCACCGCGTCCGGCGCGGGTAGTTCAAGGAAGGGCCGGTGGGCATTCGTGAAAAGGCCGACGGCGCTCCAATCGGAAAGGTCCGTGGAGGCTTCGATGCGGCCGGGCGGCGGCGTCCCGATGCGCAGGCGGACGGCCATGGGAAGCGGCTCGACACGCAGGGGAGGGGGCGGGGATGGCGGTGAAAACCGAACGGATGGCGGATGTTGGTAGCCCTTGCCTTGGCTCATGACTTCCACGCCCACGACGCCACCCTCCCACACCAGCGCCTTGGCTTCGGCCCCCGCTCCGTTGCCTCCCTCGAACGTGACGGTGGGCGGGACCTCGTAACCACGGCCGACATCCAGGATCTGGAAGCCCTCCAATCGCCCGTCCACAACACCCACCCTTGCCGACGCAACCCTCGGCGGACGCTCGGGCTCATCCACGACCGGGATCACGTCGGCGGGATAGCCCGAGCCTCCTTCCAGCACCTGGACGGACGTCACGACGCCCTCGTCCGCCCGTGCCTCGGCGAAGGCTGGCGTGCCCGTCGGTGGAGGGAAGCTCACGGCCGGGCTGCGTCCGTACCGGTAGCCGGGATCGACCACGTCCACCGCCACGATGGAGCCGCCCTCCACCCGTGCGCGGACGCGAGCCGGCCGGGGCTCGGGTGGGGAATAGACCAGGACGCGGGTGATCGTCGGCCTTCCCGGCGCCTGGCGAATGCGAAGCTCGTGCCGGCCCGGTTGCAACCCGGCGACCAGGTCCACCCAGCGCGCCGGCGAGCCGCTGGGCACCGACACGACGTCCACGCACGTCGGGATCGTCATCCATGAGAAGGTCATGCCCGGCTGGAGCTGCGTCTCCAACGCCGCCCAGTACCAGTCCTCGGGCACCAACCGCACGCGGCCGGACGTGGAACGGAACAGGGCTCCCGACGTGCCCGATCCATCGGGTCCGGTCACCGAACCCATGACGGAGAACCGGACGGCACGCGGTTCGTCCACGGCTTCGATTCGCAGCGTCCAGGTTTCGTCCACCAAGGCGCTTTCGTTGCCGATGCGGACCACAAACGGGCGTCCTGAACCGGGCCATGGGGCCGCCCTCCCGTGGACCCGGGCTGTCGGCAGCGAGCTGGGCGCGACGCCGTCCACGCGCACGGAGGCCTTGCCGGGTTCCGCCAGGGCCACGACCCGATTGCCCGTGAACGCCACGGTCCAGGTGCCGGTCGCCGCCGCGTCAGGTGGCAACTCCATGCGGGCGACGCGGTCGTCGTTGAAGGGGTCGCGCGGAGCCGCGCCCGTGTCGGCCAAGAGGAAGCTGGAAAGCTCGTTCATCAGGACGGACTCGCCCAGCGGGTTGGGGTGCACGTGGTCCAGCAACAATGCATCCAGGGGCAGGTTCGCGCCCACCAGCAAGTCCCTCCATGCACGGCGCACATCCACCATGGCCGCGCCGTTCGCCAGGGCGAGGCCGGGCAGGGCGCGTCCCGACCAGTCACCCAGGCCCGGGAAGTCCGACGCATCCCACAGCGCGAAGGGGTCGTTGATCAGGAGAATGTCTGCCGTCGTGCGGCGCCGCAATTCCGTCACGAAGCTCGCGTACGCGTGGGTGTTCCCGTACGCGTGGAAGACGACCAGGTCCGGATGGAACGTGAACACGTCGGCCTCCGCCGTCCTCGCCAGGTAGGCGGCGGTCGTCCCCCCGATGCAACGGTTCTCCACCACCCATGAGCGCCCCGGATACCGTTGCTGCAATGGCTGGAAGGCGGCCGTCGTCCAGGGACTCCCGGTGATGGACTGCCCGTAGATGAGCACGCGGATCGCCGGGGCGGCGCTCGTGTCGCGGCACAACGCGTCAAACCGCGCGAGGTTCGCCCGCAGCCGCAGCGCCACGTCGTCCCCCGCCCGTGCGCACGGCAGAAGGCCCCACCCGATCCACGCCGCCAGCCAGCCCGCCACCCTCAACCGCCTTGTCCATCCGTCGCCGTGCATGGCACCCCACCCTATTCCGATGCCAGCACTGCCACCGCACCCACCTTGCGCGGCAATGCCTTCCAACGTCCCAGAACCAGCCACCCTTCGCCGGGCTTGGGCGACGCGGCCCGACGCCGGAAGCCCTCCCACGATTCCACCACCACACCGGCCGCATGGGCCGGAAGCACCGATCCCGGCGGCAACCGGAACCCCTTGCCCCCACCCAGTCGCCACCCCGACGCATCCACGCTGAACGGATGCGTGTTGCTCACCACCACCCATCCGTCACCACGGCCCCCAGCCTCGCCCACGCGCCCCTCGATGCGCAGCGCCGTCCCCGCCGGTTGCGGCCCCGGTATGCCCACCGAAAGACCCGTGCCCACGCCCACCTGTCGCGTCGTGTTCGTCGCCGAGTGCGTCACGAAGAAGTGGCGTCGCCGCGGCCCCACGAACTTCCCGAACAAGTCCTCGATCCCGGCGTCGAGCGAGCGCGCCGCCGCAATCCCTGGCCGTCCGGTCCAAGGCTCCCCCCAACGCCCCCGGTCCAGCGCCGCCTCGGGCCGCATCCGCGCCACCAACTCCCCCACGTGCGACTCCAGCAGCCCCATGCCCGCGCCCGCGCCCTCGCCCGCGCCCCCCGGCCTCCATGCGTCGTCCATCAACGTCCGCATCCGCCGCACCAGCATCTCCCGCGTCAACGGATGCCGCACCACCACGTCGTACAGCCGGTTGTGCCCTTGGTTCGACCCGATCCCGTCGGCGCCCCAGAACGGATGGCTCCGGAAGTCGTCGCGGTCCGCGAGGATCTCGCCCGCGCCGTAGCTGAAGCCCCAGGAAACGTTCATGTCGAAGGCCACGGGCCGCCATCGGCCGGATCCCTCGTTGTCGTGGTACAACGACAGGTTCGCCCATATGTCGTCGTCCTCCTGGCACAGCCGCGCGACGGCGACGTAGTTGACCACGGCGGGCACGTCGCAGAGGTCCATGAGCGCCCGTGTCCGTTCCTCCGGCCGACGCGACTCGCCGAGCGCCGTGGCCAGCGCGACGTAGTCTTCGTTGCCCTCGCGACGACGCGTCTTCTTCTCGAATCCACCCGACCCGTCGCCGCTCGGCACCACGTAGCCCACGGCCTTGTACAACGCGCCCCGTAGATCAAGGCCCGCCCGTTCCAGCACGTCCTCGCCCAACGGCAACGAATGCATCGCCAGCTGGTAAAACTGCCCGTTGAGATGCAACCGCACCGGCTCATGGAACGACGCCGCCACCCCCGCCCGCGTCATCAGCCAAAACGACAGGTGCTGCCGCAGGTACGTGGGATCCCCCCACTCCGCCATGAACGACGTCGCCCGCACCCGGCCGCCCCCGTGCGGCGGCAGGAACGGGTGGTCCGCCGGAAACTCCACCCGGTGCGACTTCTTTTCGAACCCCGCCGTCGTGTTGCCGCGCACCTTTATCCGCACGTCGTCGTAGAACTCGCCCCCATGGAACACGCAGGCGGCAGCGCCCACGTCCGAGTCCATGGAGCCCAGCTGCGCCGGTTCCACGAAGCAATGCACCACGGGCAACGCCGACGTCACCGCGCCTGCACTCAACACGGTTCCGAGGCTTGCCATTCCCGGGCGTCCCTCGCCTTGCAACGGCCAGCGCCATGTGCCGCCTTGGCCATCCGGCATGGCAAAACGCCACCGCACCAGGTCGCCCGGCCTCGACCCCGTCAGCGGAATCCGCGTCGTCCAACGGCCGTCCCCGGCCACGGCGTCGCCCTCGCGCCCGTCGTCGCGCAGCGTCGCCTCCGACTCCGCCTCGAAGTTGCGCCGCCACCACGCCTTTGGAGCGCCCATTGCGGCGTCGGCCGGGCGCGCGAGGACCGACACCGTCAACGTCCCGCCCGCATCCACGTTCAACGGCTCGTGCACGGGCGCGGCCAAGGCATCCATGGGTTGCGCATTCCCGGGCGCGTTCGGTTGCCCGGGCGTGGGTCGTGGCAGGTAACCCACCCTGGGCGTCGGGCCTGGAAGCAATCCCAACGCAACCCCCGCCCGCTGCACCGGATAGCCCGGCTTGAACATCGATTGCACGCCACCACCCGGCCCGCTCAACGCCAGGAAGTCGCCCCCGGCCGCCAACTTGAACGACGCGTGCAACGGCCGTCCCGCGACGGCCCGGTCCTTGCCCGACGCCCACACCACCATGCGCCCGTCCGGCGGCAGGTTCGTGGAGGGAAACCTCCAGCGCAGCGGCTTCCCCGGCTTGTCCGACAACCCCCATCCGCCCAGGTCCACCGCCGTCGCGCCCCGGTTCCACACCTCGATCCAGTCCGAGGTCTCCCCGTCCTCGTCGCGCGCCCCGCGCGGGTTCACCGCCAGCAGCTCGGAAATGACCACCGGACCGCCCAACACCTCCGAAACCTCCACGGCTCCCGCCGCGTGCGCCCAGCCCAACGCCACGAGGCCTGCGATGCGCGACCATCCGTAAGAAGGCTTCACGGCGTTCCTCCCGGCACCCCGGCCGCCATCGACACCGCGCGGCCCCGTTCCCCCAACGGCTCCACCTCGAACGTCGCGAGGAACGACCGCGCCCGGGCGGGGTCATTCAGGCAGACCAAGCCCCGGGCGATGCGGGGCGACGGCGACGGCGTCCGGACCACCGGAGCCTGCGCGCGCAGCCGGGCAGCCCATTCCACGAACGTCCCTGCGCCCGAGGCGCGCAGCTCGCGTTGGCCCAGCACGCGTAGCACGCCGCGCGTCCCCTGCGCCGCGTGGCGCATCCACGACAAGGTCAGCCTTCCAAACGTGTGGCGCGGGTTCACCTCCACCACGGGCTTGAGCCGTGCCCGCCCTTCCGAGTCCCGGTACACCAAGGCGTCGATCCCGGCGGCCCCTTCGTGCCCGGCCCGTTGCAAGGCCCGGCCCAGCTCGTCGATCAATCCTTCGAAGTACTCATGCAACCGCACGCCGATGTCCGGGCGCCCCTCGAACGCGCGCCCCACCGCCGCCGGCGGCCGCCGATGAAACGCCGGCTCCGCCCAGTTCGACACGAACTGACCGCGCAGGTCCGCCCGCAGCCCCACGTATCCCACCAGCGTCGTGGCCTTCGTTCCCCCGGCACGGCCGCCCACCTCGACCTGCACGGAGAAGTCGGCCAGACGCTCCAGCCAGGGCTCGATGACCAACCCGCCCGGACCGGCCGCGCGCGACTCGATCCAGCTCCACTGTGACGCCAACACCTCCGGCTCCCACAACCGCAGTTGCCCGGCCCCCGCAAGGTCCAACGCCGCCTTGGCCACCACCCGATGGTGGCCTCGCGCACGGATCCCTTCGATGGCCGACCGTGCCTCCGCCAGCGAGTGGACGACCGTCCCGACGACGTCGTGCGGGCACAGCCAATCGGCGGCGGGCGTTCGTTCCAGCCATTCGCGCAGGAAGGCGACGGACCAGGGCTTGCCAAACGTGGCGGCGCGCTCCGGCGAAAGTTGGAGGGGGGGGCGCGGGAACCCGCGGGCAATCGATCTGCCAACGGTCCGAGGCATTGGATGGCGTCCGGCCCCCATGCCCACGGCCGAAGCGCGCCCACCGCGCGCGACCGCAGGTTCGACTCAGCCCGGATGCGCCCTCCCGACACCACGTCGAACTCCGGCACCGGCACCCCGGCCGCGCGCAGGGATTCCAGGAACTCCAGCGAAGGCTCCTCGCGCACCAGCACGACGTCGTCCTGCCGGGCCAGCCCGACGGGCAATGTCTCCAGGTCTTGGGCGAGCGTCCGGCGCACCGCCGGCAGGGCCTCCTCGGGCAGGCCCGCGATGGCGTGCTCCGCGAAGGGGTTGAACCAGTGCACGGCCGGGGCGCGGCCGCGCGACTGTCCATGGACGCGCAGTTGCCGGATGAAAACCTCCCCCAGGCCGGCCGCGCGCCGCGATCCCTCGTCCACGTCCGGCCCCTTGGCGCGGCTCGGCGACAACGGGAAGCGCAGTTGATCTCGAAAGGCCTCCCAATCTTCCAGCGCCGGGTCCTTCCAGCGCCGGAACCACTTCAACCCATGCGCCACGTGCGCGATCTCGTCGCGGTGGATGGACTGGAGCAACGCGGCCGTCTCGGCGTCGCCGGCCTCCGCAAACGCGCGCCCGAACGCCAGCGAGTGGTCGAGGTTGGCCTGCTCGAACGTCAACGGCAGGCCCGACACGTAGTCGAGCGGCGTCGGCATCGGAGCCAGCAAGCGCCACAGGTGCCCGCTCACGGGCAGCTCCCCAAAGGCCACCCCGCAGGCGTCCATGCGCCGGATGTAGTCGCTCGCATGGCGTTGCTCGTCCCGCAACGTGTGCAGCACCCCCATCCGAAACGCGGGCGGCGCGTCGGGAAACCGCAGCAAGGCCAACGCCATCAGCTCCACCGCCAACAGCTCGTGGTTCGCAAAGAAGTGCAGCACCCGCCCGCGGCCCACGTCCGTGTCCAGCCCGCGCAACCCCGGAAAGCCCGTGTCGCCGCCTTCGCCACCGCTCCCCTGCCGCGCCTTGAACCGCAGGTGCGCCGGGCGGCCCGGCGCGTCGGGCGACGCCACGGCCGGGCCTGGCCGCTCGTCCGTCAGCGGGCCGGGGTCGGCCAACTTCTCGGCAAGCGACGTCCCGAACACGATCCGTTCTGCAAACGCGCGCACGTCCACCGGGGCCGATTGGAGGCTGTGCCGGGCCGTTCGGGAACGGAAAAGAACGGAAGGAATCGCGAGGGATGGGAAATGATCCGGGGCAAGGAGGCGCGGTGCGCGAGCCGTTTCTTGCGCCCGGGCGGTTCCGGCGGTTGAGTGCGCCCATGCGTCGTCATCGATGGGAATGCGTGTGCGTGGCCGCGGCGGGGTTGCTGGCCTCGGGTTGCGAGCGGGACCAGGTGCAGGTGTACGAGGTGGCCAAGGAACGAACCGTGCCCGCCGCTGCCTCGCCGTCCCCTGCGGCCGAGCCCGCACCGGAGGCCGCGAAGGTCCCATGGACGGTTCCCAAGGGGTGGTCCGAGAAGCCCACGGCCGGCGGCATGCGACTGGCGAGCTACGCCGTCACGGCTCCCGATGGGCGGACGGTGGACATTTCGGTCGTGGCGTTGGGGGAACAGGCGGGGACGGAGCTGGACAACGTCAACCGCTGGCGACGCGAGCTGGAGTTGCCGCCCTTGGAGGAGGCGCAGGTGGCCGGGGTGCGTTCACCGGTGACCATTGGGCGTTCGCCCGCGTTCCTGTACGACCAGACGAGCGCCACGTCGGTGATCGACGGGAAGTTCAAGAAGCGGACCTTGGCCGCCATCCTGCCGGCCGGGGGGATGACCGTGTTCTTCAAGGCGATGGGCGAGGCCGGGCTCGTGGAACAGGAAAAAGGCCGCTATCTCGAATGGCTCGCCTCCGTGAAGGCCGGCCCCGAGCCCGCCGATTCCGGAGGGTCCCCGCCCGCGTCGGCGGGCGCGGCGTCCGCCACGGAGCCCCGTCCTGCGCCGGCCTCCACCAGCCCGGGCCCCGCATCGGCCTCGGCGGCGGCGGCGGCGGCGGCCGATGGCCTGCCCGCATGGAAGGCTCCGGCGCATTGGAAGCCTGGCGGGCCGCGGCCCATGCGCCTCGCCAGCTTCGAGGTCCCCGGCAACGGCGAGCCCGGCGACGTTTCGGTCAGCACGCTTTCGGGCACCGGTGGAGGATTGCTGTCCAACGTCAACCGCTGGCGCGGCCAGGTGGGGTTGGGGCCGTTGGACGAGGCCGGGCTCGGCAAGGAATCCAGCACCGTTGAACTCGCCGGCGGACGCAAGGCGACCTTGGTGGACCTGGGAGGCGGCGGGCCGAAGAGGATCGTGGGCGCGATCGTGCCCGATGGCGGCAAGACGTGGTTCCTCAAGCTGACGGCCCCCGACGACCTGGCGCGCAAGGAAAAGGACGCGTTCGTCGCGTGGGTGAAGTCGATCCAGTGGTAGCCGGGGGCGGATCATGGACGCCTTGGACGCTGGGGATGTCGCGGGCGTCCGGTTCCGGGACGTGGCGCGTGACGAGCTGGACGCGGTGCGGGCGATGGCCACGCGCATCTGGCGTGCGTGTTACCGGGGGATGATTCCGGACGCCCAAATCGAGCAGATGCTGGGCTGGATGTACGCGCCGGGAACGGTGGCGGCCGAGATGGCCTCGGGGGTGCGCTGGGAATGGATGGAGGTGGACGGGCGGCGGGCGGCTTACCTCTCGTGGGAGGCACGTGGCGAGGGCGTGGACCTGCACAAGGTGTATCTCGAGCCGGAACTTCATGGCTGCGGCCTGGGGCAAGCCATGCTGCGTCACGTGGAACGACGCGCCGCCGAGTGCGGGAGGCCCTGGGTGGAATTGCGCGTCAACCGCGCCAACGAACGCGCCCTTCGGGCCTATCGCCGGGCCGGATACGAATGGGTCGGGGACGATGTCCGGCCGATCGGCGGGGGCTTTGTCATGGACGACCACATCCTCAGGCGACGAGTGGGCCGCCCGCCGGAAGGGAATAGGGACGGCGGGGGTGGGAAGGGCGCATGAAAGGCGGCGGTGAAAAGGGAAGTGGCGGAGAGGGGGGGATTCGAACCCCCGGTAGTGTTTAGCTACTCACGCTTTCCAGGCGTGCGCCTTAAACCACTCAGCCACCTCTCCGCCGTCTGGACAGCGTGCGAAATCCGGCCCGTCATGGGCAAACCCATTTTTCCAGCGGATCGTGTTTCGCCCGACCCGACGCGCCGCTGGCCTTCGGGGTCGGCATCGTGGCAGCCTTCCGCCTTCGGGTGGTCGCCATGCGGTTCATCTACAACATCCTTTTTCCCCTGGGCCTGCTCGTGGCGGCCCCCTTCTACTGGCTCAAGATGGTGCGCCGCGGCAACTGGCGCGAGGGCTTCGGCGAGCGGTTTGGCAAGTACGGCCACAAGCTCAAGGTGGCCCTGACCAACCGTCGGGTCCTTTGGCTCCATGCCGTCTCCGTGGGCGAGGTCAACCTGTGCACGCAGATCATCCAGGAACTCGAGCCCCGCCTGCCCCTCCACAAGATCGTCGTTTCCACCACCACCTCGACCGGCATGGCCGAGCTCCACCGCCGCCTGCCCAGCCACATCTCCAAGATCTACTACCCCATCGACCGCCGCCGCCACGTCCAACGCGCCATGGGGGTCATCCATCCCGAGGCCGTCGTCCTCGTGGAGGCCGAGATCTGGCCCAACTTCCTCTGGACCCTGCAACGGCGCGGCAAGCCCGTGTTCCTCGTCAATGCCCGCATCTCCGCCCGCTCCTTCCGGGGCTATCGCCGCTTCGGGTTCCTCTTCCGACCCCTGTTCGCCTCGTTCACTGCCGTCTCCGCCCAGAACGAGGCCGACGCCGCCCGCCTGCGCGAGCTAGGATGCCGGCCCGAGGCCATCCATGTCGTGGGCAGCCTCAAGTTCGACTCCGCCCAGCTCGAGGAACGGCGCCTGATGGACGTCCCCCGCCTGCTCCGCCAGCTCGGCGTCCCCGAGGACGCCCCCATCCTCGTCGGCGGCTCCACCCACGCCGGCGAGGAGGCCATCCTCGCTCGCGTCGTCCTCGCCCTGCGTCGCCGCCATCCCAACCTGTTCCTCGTCCTCGTGCCCCGTCATCACGAGCGCGGGCGCCAGGTGGGCTCCGAACTCACGGCGGCGGGCCTGCCCTTCGTGTACCGGACGGACGTGGGCGCGGACACGCGTCGCGCGCCGGGCTCGGTCTCCTGCCTGCTCGTCAACACGACCGGCGAGCTGCGCTACTTCTACGAGGCGGCCACCGTCGTGTTCGTGGGCAAGAGCCTCACGGCCCAAGGCGGCCAAAACCCCATCGAACCCGCCGCCATGGGCAAGCCCGTCGTGTTCGGGCCGCACATGGACAACTTCCCGCAGGTCGTGCCCCAGTTCCTCGCCGCCGATGCGGCGGTGCAAGTGGCCGACGAGGCCGCGCTGGAGTCCGCCCTCGACGCCTTGCTTTCGGACCCGGCCCGCCGCCGCGCGCTGGGTGAATCCGCGAAGGCCGTCGTGGCTCGCAACCGCGGCTCCATCTCGCGGACCGTGGACCTCATCGTGCAGCACCTGTCGGGCGTTTAAGGTGCGGCGGGGAACGAGGCCCGGGGTTGGGGCTTCTCGGAAGGCATCGATGGGGAGCTGTCCTCCCACGCGGCACAGCGAACAGAAAGCGGACGCGAATCCAATTCCCCAGCTCGTTCGCGTGACACGCCCCCAAGGAAGTAGCAGCGCCGTCCCGGCGCTGGGCGAGTCATCCCCGCACCAATACGCAAAGGCAGGACGGCCCTCGTACGCCATTCCTCGGTCCTCCGTGCCCTCCGCACCTCCGCGAGAGCACCCCAAAGCAAGTGGCAGCGCCGTCCCGGCGCTGTCCCCAGCCCCCACTCGCCCAGGCAACAAGCGGCTCCTCCTGCCGCTCACCCGCCCCCGGGCGGCCTCGCGCGCTCCCGCCGGGCCTCCTCCCGGCGCATCGCCCGCTCCCGCCGACGCGTCTCCGTCCGGAGCAACTCCTCCGCCGACCACCCCTTCGCCTGGCACAACGCCGCCAACTCGAACAACTGTTGGCCCACCGCGTCGGCACCCACGCGGCCCGGCGCCTTCACCGGCTCCACCAACCCGGCCTTGCCCCCCTTCTTCAACAGCTTCTGCGCGCGCATCAACCCCGGCATCCTCCGCGGCACCCCGTCGAGCGCCGACCGCCGCTCGCGCGCCGACCCCACCTTCTCCGCCCGCTTGATCTTCTCCCAGTTCGCCCACACCTGGTCCACGTCGCGGACCTTCACGTCCCCGAACACATGCGGGTGCCGCCGCACCAGCTTGTCCGCCAGCTCCTGGCACACGCGCTCGAAGTCAAACGCGCCGCGCTCGCTCCCGAGCTGGGCGTGGAACACCACCTGCAACAACAGGTCCCCCAGCTCCTCCACCATCTCCGGCTCGTCGCCGGCCTCGATCGCGTCCAGCAGCTCGTACACCTCCTCCACCGCGTGCCATCGCAGCGACCGATGATCCTGCTCGCGGTCCCAAGGGCACCCATCCGGCGCACGCAACGCCGACATGACCTCCAGCACCTGGCGGATGGGCGACAGCTTCCTCGACGGCGGCTTTCTCATGATGGGATCTCGCGGGGCTTCGGGTGGTTCCGTCCTAAAGCAGCACGAGGTCGTCCCGGTGCACCAGCTCGTCCCGGCCCGCACGTCCCTCGCGCAGCGCGGCGGCATCGCAACGCGCCAGCCCGCGCGCAAACTCCCGTCCGTCCGGGCCCAGGATCCGGATCACGTCCCCGCGCCCAAAGTCGCCCTCGCACCCCGTGACCCCGGCAGCCAGCAGGCTGCGGCCCCGCAACGTCAGCGCCTCGGCCGCCCCGGCGTCCACCCGCACCCCGCCGCGCGCATGGTGATAAAACGCAATCCAACGCTTCCGGCTCGGCAACCGGCCCTTCGCCGGCAGGAACAACGTCCCCTCCCCCTGCCCCGACACAATCCGCTCCAGCACGTCATGCCGACGTCCCGGCGCGATCACCAAGGGGATGCCCGACCGCACCACGATGCGCGCCGCCGCAATCTTCGTGGCCATGCCGCCCGTCGCCGTCGCGCTGGTCGTCCCGCCCGCCATCGCCTCGATCCGCGCGTCGATGGACTCCACCACGTCCACCAGCCGCGCCGTGGGCTTCCCGAAGTCCTCCACCAAGCCGTCCGCCGTCGTGAGGATCACCAGCAGGTCGGCCGGCAACAGGCTCGCCACGAGGGCCGAGAGGCGGTCGTTGTCGCCAAACTTCAGCTCCGTGACCGAGACGGCGTCGTTCTCGTTGATGATGGG
>JBJSZF010000021.1:0-2044 GCA_046090125.1 Verrucomicrobiota bacterium | reverse complement strand
CAACTCAAGATGCTCGGGATGGGCAAGAAGCGCGCGAAGTAGCCCGACCCACGCCGGGAGTGCGGCCGTCCCCCGCCACCCCGGCGCGACGTTTCAGGTCACGCGCCGACGTCCACCCAGGTCTTCACGGCCCGGTTGCCCCGGGCCATCTCGCGGAACAGTTCGGGCAACTCCGACAACGGCCGTCGTCCATCCACGAAGCCATCGGCCGTCACCACGCTGGCATGGATGAGGTCCAGCGCCCGTCGGATGGTGCGCGGCGTGTGGTGGAAGCTCGCCTTGAGGGTGAGCGCGTCGTAGTGCATCCGCACGGTGTCCACCTGGACGCTCGTGCCCGAGGGACAGCCGCCAAACCAGTTCACGCGGCCGCCCTTGCGCACGAAGCGCACCGCCGCCTCCCACGCAAAGGGCCGGCCCATGGCCTCGAACACCACGTCAAACGACGCCTCCTTCCCGACAGGAACGTCGATGCCATCCGACGTGACGTTCTCAAGGACTTGGGTTGCGCCCAGTCGCCGGGCCTGCACCAGGCGGGCCTCGCCGCGCCCCAGCACGGCCACCTCTGCCCCCGCGTGCCGCGCCAACGCCACGGCCATCAGCCCGATCGGCCCCGCGCCGAGAACCAAGACACGGTCCCCGGGCGCGACGGCGATGTCCTCGATCCCCTGCACCACGCACGCCAACGGCTCCATCAACGCCGCGTCCGCCCAGCCCATGCCCACTGGGACGCGCAGAAGGTTCCGCGCAACAATGCGCGCGGGCACCACGATGGAATCCGCATACGCGCCGTTCAGGAACAGCAGGTCGTCGCACAACGACTCCTGTTGCCGCCGACACGACGGGCATGTGCCGCACGGGGCGGAGTTCGCGGCCACCACTCGGTCGCCCACGGCCCAGCCCACGACGTCGGGCGCCACCTCGGAAAGGGTCCCCGACCATTCATGGCCGAAGGGGAACGGGGGATGCCCCATGCGCGCGTGGTAGCCGCGCCGATAGACCTTGAGGTCGGTCCCGCAGGTGAGGGCGGCGGCGATGGCGACTCGGACCTCGCCGGGTTGGAGGGGGCGGGGGGCGACGTCGGTGACGCGGAGGTCTTCCTTTCCGTGCAGGATGGCGGCGCGCATTCGGGGAAACCGTCACGGAGTCGCGGCTTGCCGGGCAAGGTGAAGTTCCCGCAGGTTGGGCGGCCAATGGAGACGTTGAAGCATCTCCTGGACGTGGTGCTGCACCTCCAGGACCACCTGTTCGCGCTGACGAAGGAGTACGGCACGTGGGTGTACGGGATCCTGTTCGCGATCGTCTTCGCGGAGACGGGCCTGGTCATCACGCCGGTGTTGCCGGGGGACTCGCTGGTGTTCGCCGTCGGCGCGGTGGCGGCCAACCCTGAGTCGGGCATGAACATCTGGGTGGCCGCCGCCGTGTTGTGGGTGGCTGCCGTTCTCGGAGACACGGTCAATTACTGGGTGGGCAACAAGCTGGGAGCCAAGGTCCAGGGGTGGTTCCCCAACCTCGTCCGCCAGCAGCACATCGACCGCACCCACGCGTTCTTCGAGAAGTATGGCGGCAAGGCCATCATCATCGCGCGCTTCGTCCCCATCGTGCGGACCTTCGCGCCATTCGTGGCGGGCGTTGGCTCCATGAGCTACGCCCGGTTCACGATGTTCAACCTGGTGGGCGCCACCCTGTGGATTGGGTTGATCCTGCCCTGCGGTTGGTACTTCGGAGGGCGCGAGTTCGTCCGGCGCCGCTTCGAGGTCATCGTCCTCGGCATCATCCTTGTGAGCGTCCTGCCCATGGTCCTGGAATGGTGGAAGGCGCGCCGCGCCGCGCGGGTTGCCAACTCCAAAGGCTGAGGCCCGGGCCAGGGCGCCGCGGTGGATGCCCTGATCACGCGTGGCCCACCTGGATTTTGGTTCCTCGCTGGCTCCTGACTAACACACGTGTTGCTCCCCGGGCCGACCGGGTCCTGCAAGGACCGTTCTTTGCTACCCATGCGACCAGCGGTCTCACTGGCCCAATCACGCAACGGCAAAGGGGAGGGTGC
>JBJSZF010000020.1:0-1833 GCA_046090125.1 Verrucomicrobiota bacterium | reverse complement strand
GCAGGACGTTGGCGCGGGACGCGTGGTCGCGCGTGCCGACGCCGTAGCCAACGCGTGCCCCAACGACGCCGCGCATGGGGCCGAATGACGCGGCGAACTCCGACAGCAACGCGGCGCCCGTGGGCGTCAGCATCTCGTGCGGCTCCTCGCATTGGCTGATGGGGATGCCTCGCGCGCCCAGGATTTCGAGCGTTGCGGGAGCCGGCAGCGGCATCCGCCCGTGGGCGCACCGAACGAAGCCGGTGCCCTCGACGACGGCGCCGGCCGAGACGGTGGGCCTGCCAAGTAGCTCCAGGGCCACGCACGCCGCGACGATGTCCACGATGGAGTCCACGGCCCCGACCTCGTGGAACGTGACGCGCTCGGGTTCCACGCCGTGGATTTTGCCCTCGGCGACAGCGATGCGGTGAAAGACACCGGTGGCGCGCTCCTGGACCCATGAAGACAAGGTGGACTCGTGGATCAGCCGCCGGATCTCCGCGAAGCCACGTCCGTGGACATGCCCGTGATCGTGCCCGTGATCGTGCCCGTGATCGTGCCCGTGATCGTGCCCATGCGAGTGCCCATGCGAGTGCCCATGCGAGTGCCCATGCGAGTGCCCGTGGGAGTGCCCGTGGGAGTGCCCGTGCGAGTGCCCGTGCGGGTGTCCGTGGGAGTGCCCTTGGGTGGTTGCGCACGGTCCGTCGGCGTCGAGGTGGACGTCGAATTTGACGCCCTCGATGGCCATCTTGGAGCGGCGGGCCACGTGGAGGTGGTAGCCGTGGACGGGCAGGGCGCGGAGTTGGCGTTCGATCTCGCGCGGATCCGCGCCGAGGTCGATGAGGGCGGCGACGAACATGTCGCCGGAGGCGCCGGCGGAAAGGTCGAGGTGGAGGCGCTTCACGGGTGGAGGGGATGGGCGAGGTCGTTGATGGCGTTGGCGGCGTAGGCCGCGCCGAAGCCGTTGTCGATGTTCACGACGGTCAGTCCGCTGGCGCAGGAGTTGAGCATGCCGAGCAGCGCGGTGAGGCCTCCGAAGTGGGTGCCGTACCCGACGCTGGTGGGGACCGCGATGATGGGGCGGCGGACAAGGCCGCCGACGACGGAGGGCAGGGCGGCCTCCATGCCGGCCACGACGATGACGACGTCGGCGCGTTGCAGGTCTGGGACGCGGGCGAGGACGCGGTGGAGGCCCGCCACTCCGACGTCGTAGATGCGTTGGACGTGATTCCCCATGAAGTCGGCGGTGATGGCGGCCTCCTCGGCGACGGGCAGGTCGGTGGTGCCTGCGGCGACGACGGTGATGAGGCCGTCGCGCTTGGGCAGCGGCGCATCCTCGACGGTGAGGAGGCGGGCCGCGGGGTGGTGGAGGGCGTTGGGGAAGACGGCGCGGAGGGCGTTGACGTGCCCCTCATGGACGCGGGTGGCGAGGACGCGGCGGTCGGCCCCGACGATCCTCGCGGCGATGGCGGCGAGTTGCTCGGGGGTTTTGCCGGCCCCGTAGATGACCTCGGGGAAGCCCTTGCGGAGGGATCGGTGGGTATCCACGACGGCGAACCCGAGGTCCACGACGGGGGCGGCCTGGAAGGCGCGGAGGACCTCGTCGCGGCTGACCTCGTCCCGCTTGAACTGTTCGAGCAGCGCTGCTGCCTCGGCAGGTGACATGGGGACATCCTAGCGACGTTGGTTGGGGGATGCAGCAACGGGATGGGGCGGGTAGCGGGGAGCGAGGAGCGAGGAGGTAGGAGCGAGGGGGTAGGAGGAAGGGGCGGGATGTTGAGGGCGAGGCGCGAATGGGGAATGGAAACGGCGGGAGGGGCGTGGGGGGGCTGGTGGGCTAGCGAAGCTCCTGGG
>JBJSZF010000019.1:0-3815 GCA_046090125.1 Verrucomicrobiota bacterium | reverse complement strand
CGCACGAACTGCTTGTCGAAGCTCGGCTGGCCGCGCCCCGGCAGGTAGCCGTCCATCGGCCAGAACCGCGACGAGTCCGGCGTCAGCACCTCGTCGATCAACACCAGCCGCCCCTCGTGCACCCCAAACTCAAACTTCGTGTCCGCGATGATCAGGCCACGCTGCCGCGCATGATCCCGGGCATACCGATACAACCGCAGGCTCAGGTCCATCGCCTCCGTCGCCCATCGTTCCCCGGCCAGCTCGCAGGCCTTTGCAAACGGGATGTTCTCGTCATGCCCCGTCTCCGCCTTCGTCGCCGGCGTGAACACGGGTTCCGGCAGCTCCGACGACTCCTGCAACCCCTTGGGCAAGGGCAACCCACACACCGTTCCCCGCGCCTGGTATTCCTTCCAGCCCGACCCCGCGAGGTAGCCGCGAACGACGCACTCGATGGGCAGCGGCCTCGCCTTGGCCACGATCATGCTCCGCCGCGCCAGCTTCTCTGCAAACGGCGCCAGCTCCTTGGGCAGCGGGTCGTCCGTGCGTCCCACCCGATGGTTCGGAAGCCACAGCTCCGTCCGGTCAAACCAGAAGTGCGACATCTGCGTCAACACCTCGCCCTTGCGCGGGATGCCGTTCGGCATGACGCAGTCGAACGCCGAGATGCGGTCCGTGGCCACGAACAACAGGCGGTCCCCCAGGTCGAAGACCTCACGAACCTTGCCCGACTTCACCTTCGGGATTCCCGGAAGGTCCAATGACAGCAGCGGAGCCAGTGACATGCTTGCCATCACCCTGCCCGAGCCCCGCCGCAAGGTGAAGCGGGGAGAAGCCCGCGCCACGCGGCGCCGTGCATCCCGAAGGTGTCGGTGACACGGGCGCGGGATGCGGGGAGCGGACCGGTCTCGCATGGCGGGAGCATGGAGGTGCGGACGTGGACGTCCGCGCTCCCAGCGTTGGGCCGGCCACGACGCCCCTGGAAACACCGACAACATCGGGATGAACGGACAAAGCGCCGCTCACGCCCAGGCCCAGCCCTCAAAAAAGGGAGGCCCGGAGGGTCGTCCCCATCCAAGCCTCCCTCGCAGCATCGCGGGTTCGCGTCAGGCGGTGTGCCCATGCGGCTGCCGCATCACGCAGGGCCGGGACGGCCCTGCCACCTTCCGCCTCGCTTCCCGATCCCTACTTCTGGACCGCGAAGAACCCGGCGTCCGCGGACGGCAGCTTCGACACGGGCACGTAGGTCACCTTGCGCCCGCCCACGCTCACCACGGGCAAGCCGGGGTCGGTCCACGGCGCCGTCAGGCTGGCCTTCGACCTCAACGCATATCCCGTCGCCGGCGCGTCCCACGAGAACTTATACACGGAGCCGCCCGGCACGAGCTGGATGCCGCTGGCGTCCTGCGCGACGTTCTTCCACGCGTTCGAGTCGATGGACGACAGCTCGCCGAAGTTCACGTCCACATTGTTCCCAAAGTCCGCCGCCTCGCCCTGGATCCGGAACCGCCCGAACGTCACGGACCGGTTCTTGGCCATGGAGTTGTCCATCTGAGCGCCCAGGTGCGGGAACACGTTCGCAAACCCGGCCAGCTTGTCCGAGGGCAACTGCCCCGTCGCCTCGCGCCCGTCCGGCGTGATCAACGTCGCGTCCGCCCCCTTCATCACCACCGACCAACGCCCCTCGATGGCCGGGATGTTCTCGATGCGCGCCAGCACGCCAGCCGCCTCGAAACGGGTGCCGTGGCCATTGGGAGCCTCCGTCTTGTGGCTCAGGAGGCCCGAGTACTTCCCGTTCGCACCCTGCCGCAGCTCCAGGAAGATGCCGTTCGGCTCGTTCCAGTCCGGCGAGCCTCCCGGGTCCGCCGATTCCGTCCCGATCAACCACAGATACACGAAGTGGTCCGTCACGCCGACCCCGGGCCCCTTGGCCACGTCGAACGAGTACCGCACGGCCCCGGTCGAGCCCACCCACGAGTACTTGGGCTCCACCGACCGCAACGATTGCCGCTGGTACTGGCTACCGGTGGCCACCACCTCCAGCCCGGCCACGGCAGGCTCCACGGCTACCACCGGCGGAGGGGCCACCGTGTCCGAAACAAACCGTACGTTGTCTAGCCAGTACGTGATCGGCCCCACGAAGTCGCCGCCGGCAAACCCGATGTTGAGCGCGACGACGGACGAGAACGCGGACGGCAACAGCTCCTCCACCTTGGTCCATTCGCCAGCCACGAGGGGCTTGGTGGTATGCCACCCGTTCCAGGACCAACCCGGCCCCCGCATGGCAATCTGCGTGATGTTGAAGTCGCCGTTCGCCGTCGCCGTGGACGTCGCCGCGTCCACCTTCACGTCATAGGCGATCTTCGAGTAGGTCCCGAAGTCGAACCCCGCCGCCTTTTGCAGGTTGAACTCCTGCCACGACGTGGACGTGGGATAGTTCACCGTGATCTTCAGCGAGCCCGAGCCGGCGTCGCCCTTCGAGTCCGTCGAGCTGTCCCAGTCGATCGTGTAGTCCCCGACGCCCCATCCGCGCCCCCAGCCCTCCGTGTCCTGGTCGAACCCGGCGTAGATGTAGTCCTCCGCGCGCGCCGCGTTGCCCACGGCGGCCAGCGCAAGCGCCGCCGCCCCAACCCTGCAAAGATTCAATCGATTCATGGTTTCGCCCCGAACGGAACACGAGGTGCCCGCGTTCGTCTAGTGCCGTGACGGGCCCGCATCCCCGTGAACACCCGACGCCACCCCGGGCGCCCTTGCCCCGGATGGGCCCACCCGCGCCACAAAAGCCTCGCCCATGACAAACGGATGACACCTTCGGCCGATGCCGCGGGCACCGTGGAAATCATTAATGGAGACCTCCTGCCCGCAAGACATGCGATGTCGGCCTCCTGGCTCCGGGTCCGCCGTGCGGCCCGGCGCCGCGTGCCCGCTGGGCGGGAATGGACATCCCGCCGCCGACGGCGCGAGTCTGGCGCCGATGAGCGCGGGAATTCGTTGGTCCTCGGGATGGACCCGGCGATGGGCCAGGCATCTGGTCATCGTCCAGGCCGCATGGTTGGTGCTCGTGTGCGGCCTCGGCGGTTGGTGGGTCTGGCTGATGCACAGCCAGGCGCGGCGGATCGCGGACCTCGAGCACCAGGCCGGGATGGCCGCCCCAGCCATCCGCGAGCAGTCCCTCCGCACCGAGCGCATGTTGCTCTGGGAAGGCGGGTCGTTCTTCGCTGCGTTGCTGGTGAGCCTGGGCGCGCTGGCCATCCTGCATGGCCGCGACCTCGCCCGGGCGCGCGCGCTGCAGGCCTTCTTCGCATCCGCCACCCACGAGCTGCGCACCCCCCTCGCCGCCCTGCGGCTGGAGGTCGAGGGCCTCGCGGACGTCGTCGAGCCAGGCCACCCGGGCCGTCCTTGGGTGGAACGGATGCTGGAGGACTCCGGGCGCCTGGAATCCCAGGTCGAGCGCGCCCTCGAGCTGGCCCGCATCGAGGGCGGCGGCGACGTGCCCGTGCAATCCGCCAACCTCCGCGCCGTCGTCGCCGACTTCGTGCGCTCATGGCGCCCGCCCCCGGGCCGGCGCGTCGAGGTCCGCAACCTCACCGCCAACGTGGGCGCGTGGGCCAACCCGGCCAGCCTTCACACCCTCCTTCGCAACCTGTTCGAGAACTCCGTCCGCCATGCACGGGCCGAGGACCTCGTCATCACGCTCGAAACCGTCGAGTCCGCCGCCAGCGTGGGCCTTCGCGTGTCCGACAACGGCGGCCCGCCCCGTGGATTGCCCCCGACGCTGGGGCGGCTGTTCGCCCGCGGCACCGATTCGCGCGGGGCGGGCGTCGGCCTGTACCTCG
>JBJSZF010000018.1:0-2278 GCA_046090125.1 Verrucomicrobiota bacterium | reverse complement strand
CCCGACCGGCATCTGCGTGTACGAGGGCAACCTCCTCCCCGAGCCCTTCCGCAACCAACCCCTCCACTGCGACGCCGGACCGCGCGTCGTCCGCGCCTATCCCGCCACCCAGGACGGAGCCGGCTATTCCGGCCGCATCGTGGACCTTGTCTCCTCGGAGGACCCGTGGTTCCGCCCCTCCGACGTGTGCGTTGCGCCCGACGGCTCCGTGTACATCGCGGACTGGAACGACGCCGGCGTCGGCGGCCACTACATGGCCGACCAAAAGCTGGGCACGATGACCGGCCGCATCTACCGCGTCGCCCCGAATGGGCACCGGCCCAACGTGCCGAGGCTGGACCTCGCGTCGCCCGCCGGGGCCGTCGAGGCCCTCCAATCGCCCAACCTCGCCACGCGCCACCTCGCCTGGGTCGCCCTCCAGGCCTTCGGAACCAAGGCCGAGCCCGCCCTCCGCAAGCTCTGGAACCATCCCAACCCCCGCCTCCGCGCCCGCGCCCTCCACGCCCTCGCCGCCCTCCCCGGCAACGCCCCGCGCTGGGTCCAGTCCGCCCTCGCCGACGCCAACCCGGACCTTCGCATCACCGGCCTTCGCATCGCCCGCCAACATGGCCTTGACGTCGCCAAGACCGTCGCGTCCCTCGCGTCCGATCCCTCCCCGCAGGTCCGCCGCGAGTGCCTCGTCGCCCTGCGCCACCTCAAGTCCCCCGACCATGCCGCCTTGTGGGCGCGCCTGGCGGACCAACACGACGGCAAGGACCGCTGGTACACCGAGGCCTTGGGCATCGGTGCCGACGGCAACTGGGATGCCTGCCTCGCCGCGTTCCTCCAGCGTCGCGGCGGCATTTGGAACACCACCTCCGCCCGCGAGGTCATCTGGCGTTCGCGCGCCAAGGAAACGCCCGCCCTCCTCGTCAAGATCCTCAAGGATCCCTCCACCAAGGAGTCCGAGAAGCCCCGCTACCTCCGTGCCTTCGACTTCCTCGCGGGCCCCGAGAAGGACGCCGCCCTCGTGCAGCTCCTGACCGCTTCCAATCCGTAGGGGCAGCTTCCACCCGCAGCGCCGCGGAGGGCGGCACACCGGGACGGGCTCCGGCAACCCCGGGGCCCGACGACGCCTAGGCAGGCGACGCCGACCCGTGACGGCGTCGCCCGCTCTACCGGGCCTCGGCCTCGATCCACGCGTCCATGCGTTGCTCCAGCATCGTCAACGGCAACGCCCCGCGCGCGAGCAGCACGTCGTGGAACCGGCGCAGGTCGAACCGCGCCCCCAGCCGTTGCTCCGCCCGGGCGCGGATCTCCCGGATCTTGAGCTGGCCCACCTTGTACGCCAGCGCCTGCCCGGGCCACACGATGTACCGGTCCACCTCCACCACCACGTCGTGCTCCGTCTTGCCCGCGTTCTCAAGAAAGTACCGGATCGCCTGGTCCCGCGACCAACCCTTCGCGTGGATGCCCGTGTCGAGCACCAGCCGGATCGCGCGCCACATCTCGTAGGTGAGCTGCCCGAACTTGCTGTATGGGTCTTGGTACAACCCGAGGTCCGGCCCAAGGCTCTCCGCGTAGAGCGCCCAGCCCTCCACGAACGCCGTCGTCTCCGCGTGCTTCTGGAACTCGGGCGCGCCCTCCACCTCCTGCGCCAACGCAATCTGCAAGTGATGGCCCGGCACCGCCTCGTGCAACGTCAGCGCCTCCATCTCCCACTTCGGGCGCATGCGCAGGTTGTACGTGTTGGCGTGGAAGTTGCCCGGGCGCCCCGCCGTCAACGAGCCCGGCTGGTAATATGCCGTCGTCTGCGACCGCTCCGAGTACGACGGGATGGGCTGCACCCCATACGGCAGCCGCGGCAGCTTCCCGAACAACCGCGGCAACCCGCCGTCGATCCGCTTCGAGATGTCCCGGTACCCCGCCAGCAGCGCCGTGCCCGTCTCATGGAAGAACGAGGGCTCCGTCCGCAGGTGCACGAAGAACTCCGACAACGTTCCCCGGAACCCCGACTCCCCCTTCAGCCGCTCCATCTCCCGCCGGATCCGCGCCACCTCCGACAAGCCCACCTCATGGATTTGCTCCGGCGACAGGCCCGTCGTCGTGATCCGGCGCACCCGATGCTCGTACCACGCCCGGCCATTGGGCAGGTCCACGCAAGCAAGGTTCGTCCGTGCCGCCGGGATGTACTCGTCCTTCAGGAACCGATGAAACGCGCGGAACGCCGGGTACACCTCGTTGGTCAGCGTGGCAAGCGCGCGCCCGCGCCATTCCGCGCGCTCGGCCTCGTTGGCGG
>JBJSZF010000017.1:0-2988 GCA_046090125.1 Verrucomicrobiota bacterium | reverse complement strand
CGGTCGTACACGGCCCAGGGCTCCGGATCCACCACGCCCCGCGTCACCGCCCCTGTTGCAGACGCTGACGCAGGTGCTGACGGCGAAGCGCCGAAGTAGAACAGGCCGTCAGACCCGTTCTCGAAGTCCAGCGCGAGGCTGCTTCCCAAGGCCACGGCCCGGTTGAGGACCTGTTGGATGGCGGCATGCAATCGGCGGACCTCGTCGTGGCGAAGCCCCGAGGCGGGGCGGCCCGGGCGTATGCGCGCGACGTGCAGGGCCTCGTTGGCGTAGATGTTGCCGATGCCCGCGACGACGGATTGGTCGAGCAGGCGTGCCTTGATGGGTTGATTTGATTCGCCGAGGGCGCGGGCGAGATCCGACGGGCCGAAGGCGTCGTCCAGCGGTTCCGGGCCGAGGCCATGGGGTTGGCCGAGCGCGACGCGTCCGAACTGGCGCGGGTCCACGAGGATGCAACGGGAGGAACCAAGCCCGAGGACGACGGCGGCGTGGGGTGGCAAGGCCCGGTTGGCGTCGTCGAGGACGATGCGGCCCGTCATGCCGAGGTGGGCGTGCATCCAAGCCTCGCGGGCGTCGGGGTGGTGGAGTTGCAGGACGAGGTTCTTCCCGCGCCGAAGGACGGCGTCGAACGTGGCCCCAACAAGCGCGCGAGCGAGGTCGGCCTCGTGGGCGGGGCGCGTGATGCGCGGCTTGAGCACCTCGATGGAGGAAACGCGAAGGCCGGGAAGCCTTCGTGACAGGTGGGACCGCAGGACCTCGACCTCGGGGAGTTCCGGCATGGGGAAGGGTTGCGCCCAATCGCTGGAAGTCCAAGCGCGGGGCGTGGGGAGCAACATTCTCGCCAGGCAGGGTTCCATGAGGCGCGAAGGACGGTCGCCTTCCACGACTGGATTGGGCCGAAACCGGTCCTTGGCGGAGACCGTTTGCGAAAGGCCCCATGGAGGGCTTGGCGGCCGCGCGCGGTTGCGGGTTGGGTGCGGCCGTGGTTGGGTTTTCGGGTGGAACGAACGAGCAAGGCTGGAGGGAAGATGGGTCGCGTGCGGGTTGGGGTGGCCGTCCTGATGGGCTTGGTTGCCTTGGGTGCGACGGGGTGCATTCACACGAAGCGCACCGAGGTGGTGGACGAGGCGCGGGTGGCGGTGGAGTTCGACAACGAGCTGGCGGGGCGCGTGTTCTACGAGGCCTTGAGCAAGCGACCGGCACGCAAGGAACGCGAGGAGGAGGTCACGGACGTGTCGTTGCCGGTGGTCTTCAGCGTCGAGCATCGCCGGGTTCGTGGCCCGAATGCCGGGTTCAACCGGGCGGTTCGTGAATGCGACACCAACGGCGACCGCAAGATCACCGAGGTGGAGGCGAAGATTTGGGCCGGGAGAGCGGCGGAGTGAACGCACTGGAGGCCGTGTCCGGCGACCTGGGCGACTGGCCGGTGGCCCCGGGCTTGTCCGTGGCGGGGTCCGGGGTGGCCAGCCAGCCAGCTTCGGCCGTGGCCACGCCGGCGGAACTTCAGCGCGTGCTGATGGAGTCGGTGACGGGCGTGGACTGGCCGACGATCATCCGGGCGCATGACGCGGCATCGCGTGGGGACTGGCGCACGGTGCTGGCCTTGGACCGGGAATGGGGGGCGCGGCCGGGATGGGATGGCGCGGTCGCGGAGGCGAGCTTCCGGGCGGGGCAACGGCAGTTGGCGCGGATGCGCCCGATGCGGGACGTGCGGGTGGTGCAGCGCTATCGCGAGGCCGTGGAGGCGGGGACGGCACGCGGTTGGCATCCGGTGGTGTATGGGGTCGTGTTGGCGGTGCATTCGATCCCGTTGAGGCAGGGGTTGGCGCACCATGCATTGCGGGTGGCGTCGGTGGTGGCGCGGGCGCTGCCCAGCGAGGCGGCCGCACATGAGCCGGGCGCCTCGACGCGGGAGGGGTTCGAGTCTGACGTCGCGGGCCGGATTCCGCCGGCCCTGGATCGGGTCCTCGCGGGTGGGATTCGGATCGCGGCGCAGTAGGCCGGAATCCGAGGATTCTAGGCGGGCGGTTAGAAGTCCGCCGTGAGGCCGAGGGTGAAGGTGATGCCGCGCCGATAGGAGCGGAACACGTAGCGGCCTCCGAAGTCGGTTGGGCGGTCGCCGAAGTCGGAGATGAAGGTGGTGCGGACCTGGGGGTCGAGGAGGTTGCGAGCGCCGAGGCGGAGCTTGAGGCGCTGGAAGAGGCGCTGGGTGACGAAGAGGTCGAGGGTGTTGACCGGTTGCTCGTAGGCGTTGGGGGCGTTGGGGACGTCGAGCGAGAGGCGTTGGCCGGACCGGTTGAACACGACGGACACGGAGGTGCCGATGCGTGGGTTGTCGAAGGAGACGTCGGCGTTGAGGACGTACTCGGGTTGGTCAAACAAGGTGCGGTTGTAGGTCAGCACATCGACGCCGTTGGGGCTGTAGGGGACGTCCACCTGGGAGTCGATGTAGGCGAAGTTGCCGCCGATGGAGAAGGGCTGGAGGAGGGGGTCGAGGATGTCGAGGCGTTGGCGGGCCTCGAGCTCGACGCCGCGGAGGATGGCGGTGGGACGGTTGGTGAAGGAAACGATGTTGTTCTGGGGGTCGAGGTAGAACCGCTCGATGGGGTTATCGAGGTTCTTTTGGAAGATGCCTAGGGACAGCAGCTCGCCGGGGCGCGGGAACCATTCGAGGCGGGCGTCGAAGTTTTGGATGGTGGTGCGTTGTAGGGCGGGGTTGCCGCGCACGACAAGGTCCTCCTCGACATCGATCAGTTCCACGGGCCCGAACTCTCGGTAGGTAGGGCGTGCGATGGTCCCAGACCAGTTGAGGCGGAGGTTGAGGTTGGAAGTGATGGTGACGAGGGCGCCGAGCGAAGGGAGCACGTCGTCGGTGTCGAGCCGGATGGTGTCGCGAGGGTCGCCGGGGAGGCGGCTGAGGGCGAAGGGCGAGATGGCCAGGCGGGTGGTCTCGACGCAGCCGCCGCCGATGAGGCGGAGCTTGGGGAG
>JBJSZF010000016.1:0-8406 GCA_046090125.1 Verrucomicrobiota bacterium | reverse complement strand
GGCTCCATCAACGAATCACCAACGCCCATGACATTCCCTCCCACCCACCCTCGCACCTCGGTCCGGTCCTCGCGGTCCGCCGGATTCACGCTCATCGAGTTGCTGGTGGTCATCGCCATCATCGCCATCCTTGCCAGCCTGCTCCTCCCGTCGCTCGCCCGAGCCAAGGCCAAGGCCAAGACGGCCCAGTGCTTCAGCAACATGCGTCAGCTCGGCCTGGCAACCCAGATGTACGCCAACGACAACGCCGACTCCCTCCCGGGCGACACCTTCGGCCAAGGCTACTTCTTCGCCTCCATGATCGCCCCCTACGTGAGCACCGTGCGCATCGAGGGGAACCGCCGGATGGACGTGCTCTTCATGCACACCAACTACGCCCTCATCGGGGTCTATCGTTGCCCCTCCTTCAAGACCCCCCGCCCCACGCGCCAGCCCTTCACCCTGCACTACACGATCAACTCCATCGACTTCGCCCGTTACGCGGACCAGCGCACCTACGCGCCCATCGCGTACCAAAAGCTCAGCAACCTGCCGGTGGGCATCGCCGACGTCGCGTACTTCGCCGAGATCAACAGCAGCGGCACGGTCGGCCCCACGGACTTCGGGGGCTGGAACATCTGGGATCCGGCTGACGCCGCCTTCGGGCCACAAGGCAGGACCAACCCCGCCCCGCGCATGATCCATGCGGACGACAAGCGGCATCTTGGGGTCACCACGCTGTCCTTCCTCGACGGCCATTCGCAGCAGGTGAAGCTCACGCCAACGGGCTGCCCCTTCACCTTGTTCAACCCATTGTCGGCCGGAACCGCACGCTGAGCCCATGGCGCGCCGGGAGCGCGCCCGTCACCGGGCGATGCCTCCCCAAGCCCCTCCGCGGGCCGCGGGCCCCCAGCGGCATGGAGTCCCGGCTTCGGCCGGGGCGCTGTCCTCGTCGTGTCGGGCGCGCAGCCAGGTCCGCCGCGACGCGTGCTTGCGAACGCCGTGCCGCCCCGAGGGTGTTCCCTGGCGGTGGCAGGGCCCGATTCGGACGTCGTTTGGGCCGGTCCGGCCGAGGTTTCACGGTTGAAACGGGACGTGGCCCGGCGCTTACTCAGGCGCATCCATGAATCTTCCCGCAACGCTTGCCGTGCTGGCCCTTGGGGCCGCGTTCACCGTCGAGGCCGCGCCCAAGAAGGTGCTGCTCGTCACCGCCACGAAGGGCTTCCGACACAGCTCGATCCCGACCGCCGAGAACGTCATCACGACGCTGGGCCAGACCAGCGGCGCCTACACGGTCGTGGACGTGGTGCGGGGCGGGCCCAACGGCAACGACGACGCCGAGGTGGCGTCCAAGATGACGATGGCCAAGCTGGGCGGGGTGGACGCCGTGGTGTTTGCCAACACGACGGGCGACCTGGCGATCCCGGACAAGCCGGGCTTCATCAAGTGGGTCGAGTCTGGCCATGCGCTGGTGGGGATGCACTCGTGCTCGGACACGTTCCATGGCTTCCCCGCCTTCATTGACCTGCTGGGCGGCGAGTTCCAGACCCACGGCGCACAGGTGGCGGTGGACATGCACAACCAGGACCGCGCGCACCCGGCGACCCGGCACCTGGGGTCGATCTGGACCGTTTTCGACGAGATCTACGAGTTCAAGAGCTTCCACCGGAACCGCGTCCACGGGTTGCTGACGCTGGACAAGCACCCGCAGACGATGGTTCCCGGCGACTACCCGGTGGCCTGGGCCAAGAACGTGGGTTCCTCCGGCAAGGTCTTCTACACGTCGCTCGGGCATCGCGAGGACGTGTGGACGAGCGCGCTGTACCAGCAGCACATATTGGGCGGCATCCAGTGGGCGCTCGGGCTCGCGGCCGGCGATGGCAAGGTGACGGACGTGTCCAACGTGTTGGCCCCCGCCGAGGCCAAGGAGGGCTTCAAGCTCCTCTTCAACGGCCGCGACCTGACCGGGTGGAAGTATCGCCGTCCCGACGGCAAGAAGTCCTGGAGCGCGCAGAACGGAATGTTGTGCAACGTGCTGGGCAAGGACGAGCACGGCACGGACCTCCTGACCGAGGAGACGTTCCGCGACTTCGTGGTGCGCTACGAGTTCCAGGTGCCGCCGGGCTCCAACTCGGGCTTCTACCTGCGCGGCCGTCACGAGATCCAGATCTTCGACGACTTCAAGGCGGGCAAGCCCGAGATGGGCGGCAACGGCGCGATCTACAGCGTGAAGCCCGCGTCGTTGTTTGCTTCGCGTCGGGCCGGCCAATGGCAGCAGGCAGAGGTGCGCATCCAAGGGCAGAAGATCTCCGTGATCCTCAATGGCGTCACCATCCACGACCAGGTGGAGTGCCCGCGCGGCACGGGCGGCCACTTGGACGACAACATCGACCAACCCGGCCCCCTCCTGTTGCAGGGCGACCACGGCTCCGTGGCGTTCCGCAACGTGCGCATCAAGGCGCTGAAGTAGCACGGCCGCACGGCCGCGCGGCCCGCGGGCCTTGCCGATGGGGAACCGGCGCTGAAGGGCCTCAGGTTGGGCCACTCCCTGTTCGTGGCGGGCGACAGCGGATCACCGCCCGGGAAACCGGTTGAGGGGGAGGCTCGGCACCCGAAGCCCTCCGTTGCTGGGGTCGTCGGCCCCAGTGGCGGGCCGCCTCATTCCGACGAGCCCCCATTGGGGGCATGGCCCTCGCTACATCCCGCCCCAATACCCCAGCTCGCGCAGGCTCGTGTAGTCCCGGGCGCGCTCCTTGGAACGTCGGCCCATGATCAAGTGGTCCAGCACCTCGATCTTGAGCAGGTGCCCGGCCCGGATCAGGTCCCGGGTCACGCGGATGTCCGCCTCGGACGGGCTGGGATCCCAGGAGGGATGATTGTGGGCCAGGATGATCGCGTGCGCTCCGGAGACGATGGCGGGGCGAAAGACCTCGCGGGCATGGACGAGGATTTGGTCCAGGAGGCCTTCGGCGACGGTCTCGACGCGCAGGAGACGGCGGCGGGTGTTGACGAGGAGGACCTGGAGACGTTCGACGGGCGCGGCGATCGCGTCGTCGCGCAGGAGGGAGGCCACGGCCTCGGGATGGTCCAGGACCGGGGATTCCTCGCGACGTTCCTCGGAGAGGCGCTTGGCGAGCGCGAAGGCGGACTTGAGGGCGAGGGCCTTGTCGCGTCCGATGCCCGGGCCGCGGAGCTGTTCCCATGGGGCGCGGGCCACGGCCTCCAGGCTGCCGAAGCGTTGGAGGAGGGTCTCGGCGACGGCGAGGGCGGAGGCTCCGCGGACGCCGGTGCGGAGGAGGATGGCGATGAGCTCGGCGGTCCGGAGGGAGTCCGGGCCGCGCTCGGCGAGGCGTTCGCGGGGACGGTCGGAAAGGTGGAGGTCGTGGATCCGTTGGACGGGTTGCATGGCCGGGCAGACGTCGGGGTGCGACGGTGGGCCGTCAAGGGGGCCGAAGGGAT
This sequence comes from Verrucomicrobiota bacterium, assembly GCA_046090125.1. GTDB lineage: Bacteria > Verrucomicrobiota > Verrucomicrobiia > Limisphaerales > UBA9464 > UBA6176. Next base: position 4,968 of record JBJSZF010000016.1, on the reverse strand, counting down.
CGCAAGGCGACGGTTGCGCCAGGGACGGGTTTTGCTAACGGTTGGTGGGCCGGACGTTCCGGCCACAAGCGCGAGACAAGAAGGACTAAGACACCGTGACTGCCATGCTGGCCCTGTTTTTCATCGACCCGTATTTTTGGCTGACGATCCCCGGCATGTTGCTGGCGCTGTGGGCGCAGTTCCGGCTGAGGTCGATGTACGGTCGCTACGCGCGCGTGGCGGCGGGCCGGGGGCTGACCGGCGCTCAGGCCGCCCGCTACATCCTGGATCGGAACGGGCTCACGGACGTGGACGTGCACGAGGTTTCCGGGCATTTGTCGGACCATTACGACCCCTCGAAGCGCGCGGTGTTCCTGTCGTCCGAGAACTATCACAACCCGTCGCTGGCGGCGGTGGGCGTGGCGGCGCATGAGGTGGGTCATGCCATCCAACACGGGACGCAGTATGCGTGGCTCGGGCTTCGCATGTCCTTGGTGGGGGTGACGGGCTTCGCCAGCTACGCCGCGTGGTTTGCCATCATGGGCGGCATGATTCTTTCCAGCGTCTCGCCTCGCAGCGGTTGGGGCCGGCTCCTCTTGATGGCAGGCATCCTGTTGTTCTCGGCCACGGTGTTCTTCCAAATGATCACCTTGCCGGTGGAATACGACGCGAGCCGACGCGCGAAGGCCGAGTTGCTCCGGTTGGGCCTCGTGACGCCGGACGAGCGCGGCGGGGTGGACAAGGTCTTGTCCGCCGCCGCGTTGACCTACGTGGCAGGCATGGTGACGGCGATGCTCGAGTTGCTTCGGCTCATCCTCATCTTCCGAGGCGGGTCGCGTTCCAACGACGAGTGACTCGTCCGCCGAGGGACGCGCATCCAGCGACATGCGCTAGGGCGGTTGTCCGGGGCTTCTCGGCTGCCTTCGCTTGAGGTCCAGCGCCACGAGTGGCCCCTTGCGCATCATTTCGTCCTCAAGCAAATCCGCGTTCTCGCCACAGCCGGGCAACGGCACGCGGGCTCCGAAGAAGCCGGGATGGGGAACGGGCGTCGGAGCATCAGGTGGGGCTCCGGCGGTCATGGACGAGGCGAAGGGGCGACCGGACGCACCGCGCCTCCAACGCGATCCGCGCGTCAATGCAGGCGCTGTCCGGCCGAGGCAGGAGACTCCATCCGGTTGGTGGGGCTCGCCTTGGCGATGAAGGGACTAATCCAGAGCACCATCTCGTCGGCGCGGGCGAGCCCGAGCTGCGCGCGGGCCTCGCGTTCGACGGCCCGCGGGTTGTCGCGGAGCTGGCGGACACGCGCGTTGAGGCGGGCGGCCTCGGCGCGCTTCTGGGCGATGGAATCCCTGAGTTCCTGTTCGCGGGCGACGAGGCGGATGTTGGTGCGCACCAAGGGGACGTACTTCAGCGCGGCGGCCGCCACGATGGCGGCGACGATGAGAAACATCAGCAGGCGGTTCAACCACCCGAACACGCCCACGTGTGGCTCTGATGTTTCGTGACCTGACATGCCTAGCGAAGGACTTCCTTCCATGTTTGGAGCCGCTTGTCAGGCCCAAAGTGCAGTTGCAACGACACCTCGGGGGTCGAGTGGATGTCCGTGCCGCCCCAACCCATTCCCCAGCGGCCGCGCCAGCCCCAGCCCATCCCCCAGCCAGCAGAGGGAACCCCATACGTCTGCACCCGCCGCAGCACCCACTCCGCCACCAACGTCCCGTCCGACGTGGTCTCCTTCCTCTCCGGCGGCCCCAGCTCCTTCACGGCGTCGTCGTAGGTGTAGTGCCCGACGCGCTGCGTCCATCGTTGCTTCTGGCTGGTGACGCAACCGGCCGGGCCGACGAACGAGAGCAGCGCCAGCAGGAGCAGCAGCGTCAGTGTGAGCAGCCGTCGCTGCGGTGGGACCTGCGGAAGGAAACAACGCCCAGGCAAACGCCTCATGGCCGGACGCTATCGCCGTTGTGCCTGGCCGGCAACGCGGCATCCCGCGGCTCCCGATGTCGTGACGTCCGGCCGACGTCCGGTCGTCCTGGGCCGCAACGATCCGGGACATCGTGCATGGGCATGAGCCCTCGCCCGGGAACCTGCGGGCGGCTCGTCGTTCCTGCCCGGCGATCCCTTCGCGAAGCACATTGTGTCATGCGGGCATTTGCCGGGGGCGGCGTCGATGGCACGCTGGGCCATCTTGCAGACGAACGAAGGGAGAACGCCGGCGGCCTTGGAGGTGGTGGACGTCCGGAAGTCCTACGGGGAGCGGTTGGTCCTGCGCGGGGTTGGGTTCCGGCTGGATCGCGGGGAACGCCTGGCGCTGGTCGGGCCGTCGGGGTCGGGCAAGACCACGTTGCTGAACTGCCTGGGCGGCGTGGACCGGCCGGACTCGGGCTCGATCCGCGTCCACGGCGAGGAGGTCACGCGCATGGACTCGGACGCGCTGGCGGGGCTGCGGCGCCGCCGGGTGGGGACGGTGTTCCAGTTCTTCCACCTGCTGCCCACGCTGACGGCGGCGGAGAACGTGGAGTTCCCGTTGCGCCTGACCGGGATGGAGGCGGGCGCGCGGGCGGCGCGCGTTGCCTCGCTTCTGGGACGCGTCGGCGTGTCGCATCGGGCCGACGCGCTGCCGTCGCAGTTGTCGGGCGGCGAGATGCAGCGGGTGGCCATCGCGCGGGCGCTGGCGCATGGGCCGTCCTTGCTGCTGGCGGACGAGCCGACGGGCAACCTCGACAGCGCGAACGGCGAGAAGGTGCTGGCGTTGCTGGAGGAACTCGGCAACGAGACCGTCACGGCGCTGGTGCTCGTGACGCACAGCCTTTCGGCCACGCGGATTTGCAACCGGGTCATCCACCTGCGCGACGGCCAGGTGGAACGTGAGGAACGTCGCTAGCCCGCCGGGCACGCCCACCATGGGAATCCTCCGGCTCCTTCTCGGCAGCACGACGCTGCGACATTGGCGGCGCGAGCCCCGGCAGACGGCGTTGCTCGTGTGCATCCTCGCCCTCGGCGTCGCCGTGTACCTGTCCATCCGCCTCGCCAACCGCGCCGCCGTAGCGAGCTTCGCCAACTTCACCGGGCTCGTCACCGAGGAGAGCGACTGGGTCGTCACGGCAACGGCCGGCGACCTGCCCGAGTCCGTGCTCGTGGAGATGCGCGACGCGCTGGGCGGACGGGCCGTGGACCTCGTGCCTGTGATCGAGACGACGGCGACGCCGCCGCGCCGCAGCGAGTCCGAATCCATCGGCGAGCGCCCCACGTTCACCCTCGTCGGCGTGGACCTCGTGTCCGTGCAGAACGCCGCCGTGGGCCGACGCCAAGACCGGGCGTGGTTTGGCCAGGCCACGGACGCGGCGGCCGGCGACGGCGGGTCGAGGAACGCGGAGGAAGCCACGGGCGCGCATGCCAACGCGGCCCTCGCCTTCTGGGGCGTGTTCACCAACGGCGCGGCCGTGTTCCTCCCCGAGGAACGGGCACGGATGGACGGGCTGCGGGTCGGGTCGGCCCTGCGATTGCTGGTGAACGACGCCGAACGGGAGCTGGTGGTGGCGGGGATCATCCCGCGCGCGGCGGATGGCCCCAACCCGCCGCCGAACATGCTGGTGATGGACCTTCCCGCGCTGCAAGGGGTGTCCCTGCGCACGGGCAGGCTGGACCGCGTCGAGTTTCGGGTTGCCCCGGGGCATGCGTTGGCGGAGCGGCGCGAAGACGTGCGGGCCGTGCTGGCGCGGCTGGGCGAGGGTCGCTGGCGGTTGGCGACGCCCTCGGAGCGCCGTGAGGCGGGCGAGACCATGACGCGGGCGTTCCGGCTGAACCTGACGATCCTGTCGTTGCTCGCGTTGCTGGTGGGCTTGTACCTCGTGTTCCAGGCGCTGGACGGGGCCGTGGTGCGGCGACGCGAGGAGATCGGGATCCTGAGGTCGCTCGGCGTCACGGCGCGGGCGATTCGGCGCGCGTGGCTGGCGGAGGCGGCGTTGCTGGGGTTGGCAGGCGGATGGGTGGGGGCGCTGATGGGCTGGGCGGGCGCGCAAGGCGCGGTGCGCTTGGTCGGCCGAACCATGAACGCGCTGTACCAGGCGACCAGCGTGCGGAGCGCCTCGATGTCGTGGGTGGAACTCGCCGGGGCCCTGGGGTTGTCGGTGGTGGCCGCCGTCGTCGCGGGTTGGTGGCCCTCGCGGGTCGCCTCGGGGCACCCCCCGGCGCAGGTCATGGTGCGGCACGCGCCGCAGCCCACGGCCGGGGCGTGGTGGACGCGTCCGTGGGTCGGCGTGGTGCTCGTGTGTTTGGGGCTGGCCTTGAGCCGGCTGGGGCCGATGCGATTCGAGGGCGGGTTTCGCTTTCCCGCGGCGGGTTACGGAGCCGCGTTGGCGTGGGTGCTGGGCGGCGGCGTGGTGGCCGGGGCGTTGCTGGGCCCCGCCGCGCGCGCGCTGGGCCGCCTGGCCGTGCGCTCCGCCCCGCTGCACCTCGCGTTGGCCCACCTTCGCAAGCCGTCGGGACGCCATCGCCTGGCGGCCGCCGGGTTGCTCGTCGCCGTCGCGATGACGTCGGGCATGGCCATCCTCGTGGCCTCCTTCGACCGCACCATGCGCGGATGGATCGAGCGGACGTTCCAGGCGGACCTCTACATCTCCAGCGACGGAGCCCAGAGCGCCTCGACGCAGAACCGCATCCCGGAGGCGACGTGGCGCGCGGTCGTGACGCGGCCCGAGGTCGCGGACTGGAACGTCATCCACGCCGCGCCGGTCCAGTTGGCCAAGGGGGAGACCATCCTCGCGGGGGCGGACCTCGCCTTCTCGCGCCGGCACGCGCCGCTGGCCTGGCGCGACGCCCCGGGGGACGACGCGATCTGGGATCCCCAACGGAACGAAGGCCTCGCGCTCGTGAGCGAGGCGTTCGTCGAGCGGTTCGGGACGACCCAGGACGACATGATCGAGCTGCCCACGCCCACGGGGACGCGTCGGCTGCGCGTGGCGGGCGTGTTCTCGGACTACGGCAACGAGC
>JBJSZF010000015.1:0-2014 GCA_046090125.1 Verrucomicrobiota bacterium | reverse complement strand
GGCGCTCGCCCGCGGTCCCCACCTCCTTCGGAAGCCGACCTCTGCCGGCTTGCGCCGAAAAAATGGACAGTAAAAAGGGGTGATTCCTCGGTTAGGATGGGTGCTCGAACTGGGCGGGAAAAAGGTAGCCCAGGGGGGAGTGGGGGAGCTGGGTGCTCTAGCGCGGGTGATGGAGTCGAAGGGCTGCTGGTGGGCGTCGGCGTGGGGCAGGAAACGCGTCCGGTACACGAGATCGAGCTTGAGGGTAGCCGAGAAGGATTTCATGGCCGCGTTGTCGCACCAGTTGGCCTTGCGGCTCATGGAGGGGACGAGTGGGCGGCCTCGAGTGCGTCGCGGAAGTCGCCGTAGGCATACTGGACGCTGCGGTCGGAGTGGAAGAGGAGGCCCTTGGGGGCCTGGGTTGGTGGCGTGCCATGGCGAGAGCATCGAGGGCGAGCTATGAGTCGCTGGCGGCGCTCATGGCCCAGGCGACGATGCGACGGGAGGCGGGATCCATGACGGCAGCGAGATAGAGCCAGGGGTCGCGCTTGGTGGGTAGGCTGTAAATGTCAGCAACCCAAACCTGTTTTGCGGGAGGGAAGAAAAACCAAGAAAATGGGCCGTTTTCCGAGGAAAACGGCCCGAAATTGGTTGCGGGGCTAGGATTTGAACCTAGGACCTTCAGGTTATGAGCCTGACGAGCTACCGGGCTGCTCCACCCCGCGATCAAGGACGAAGAGATTGCAGCTAGAAGGCGTTGGGGGGCAAGGGTTTTTTTGGGCAAGTTGGCGCGTCGGCCGCAGGGCTTGCGGAGGGTGGCCGGATGGGGTTCCCTCGCAGGCTTTGGAACGAATTGGAACATGACTACGATCACTGCAATCCAGGCGCGCGAGATTCTGGACTCCCGCGGCAACCCCACCGTCGAGGTGGACGTCCACCTGAACAGCGGCGCGATGGGCCGCGCCGCCGTGCCGTCGGGTGCAAGCACCGGCGAGCACGAGGCCATCGAGCTGCGCGACGGCGACAAGAAGCGCTACCTCGGCAAGGGCGTGTCGAAGGCGGTCAAGAACGTCACCGACAAGATCGCGCCCGCGTTGATTGGCGTGGACGCAACGGAGCAGGTGGCGGTGGACGGCATCATGCTGGCGTTGGACGGGACGGAGACGAAGTCGAAGCTGGGCGCGAACGCGATCCTCGCGGTGTCGCTGGCCAACGCAAAGGCCGCGTCGGCGGCCCTCGGGCAGCCGTTGTTCAAGTACCTGGGCGGGCCGAACGCCAAGGTGCTGCCGGTGCCGATGGCCAACGTGATCAACGGCGGCGCGCACTCGGACGCCCCGATTGACTTCCAGGAGTTCATGGTGATGCCCCACGGGTTCGCCACGTTCAGCGACGGCCTCCAGGCCATCACCGAGATCTTCCATGCGCTGAAGTCGGTGCTGAAGAAGAAGGGCCTCTCGACGGCGGTGGGCGACGAGGGCGGGTTTGCGCCCAAGCTCGACAGCGCGGAGGCGGCGTTGGACGCGATCGCGCAGGCGACCAAGGACGCCGGCTACAAGGTCGGGAAGCAGATCTTCTTCGCCCTCGATGTGGCGTCGTCCGAGTTCTACAACGGCGACGGCACGTACACGTTCAAGAAGTCCAGCGGCAAGAAGCTCACGGGCGACCAGCTCGTGGACTTCTACGTCAAGCTATGCGCGGACTACCCGATCGTCTCGATCGAGGACGGCTGTGCGGAGGGCGACTGGAAGACGTGGAAGACGCTGACCGACAAGCTCGGCGCGACGGTGCAGTTGGTGGGCGATGACCTGTTCGTGACCAACGTGAAGTTCCTGCGCAAAGGCATCGAGACCGGCACGGCCAACAGCATCTTGGTGAAGGTGAACCAGATTGGGTCGCTCACGGAGACGTTGGACGCGGTGCAGTTGGCGCAGTTCAACCGCTACAACGCCGTGTTGTCGCATCGTTCCGGCGAGACCGAGGACGCCACCATCGCGGACATCGCGGTGGCGACGAACTGCGGGCAGATCAAGACGGG
>JBJSZF010000014.1:0-3258 GCA_046090125.1 Verrucomicrobiota bacterium | reverse complement strand
GGCCAGGGCGGCGCCCCATTCGGCAACCTCGGTTCCTGGCTCCTTCCCGCGTTGGCGAAGGCCTTGCTCGACGGAACGCATCAACGCGAGCTGCGCGGCGGGGTCCCCGGCATGACGCGCACGTGCCAGCGCGACCAGTCGGCCCAGTCCCTCGGCCTCGACGTGTCTCGACGCATGTTGCAGCGCCTCGGCGGGCTGGACGCCGCCGGGTCCTTGCAAGGCATCAAGCTCACGCAGGAGGAACCCGCTGGCGGCGGGGCCCTCGACGGCCAGCGCCACGCGTCCGAGCGCGGCCAGCGCCTTGGCGTCACGGCCCTTCACGGCCAGCACGGCGTCCGCCACGGCCGGATTTCGCAGTTGGTCGCGCATCGACTTGCGCAGCACATGCACGAGGTGCGTGTCGGCCGGGTCGGCGGCCATCAACGTGCGGAAGACGGCCTCGAATCGCCCTGCCGAGGGAACGCGTCCCAGCACCTCGGCGGCACAACGACGCACGAGCGCGTCGGAATCCATGAGCCCGGACTCGCCCACGCGTGCGGCAGCCTCCGGCCAGCGTGAACCGCCCGATGACGTTGGCGGATGTTCCAGCAGGTCGAGCGCGACGCGTTGGGCATGGATGCGGAGGAGCGGCTCCGCTGCGCCGGCGGCGGCGACGAGGTCCGCCTCGGAGAGGCCCCCGAGGCGGCGCAGCATCCAAAGCCCATGGACGGCTTGGGGCGGGTTGCGGGGCGCGGCGACTGTGGCGCGCAGGGCAGGGAGGGCGTTCGCGCCGAACCGGTCCTGGATTTCCTCCATGGCGAGCAAGCGGCGCGAGAGGCTGCCGGAGGCCAGCTCGCCCACGAGGCCTTCCAGGGAGGCAGCCAACGCGGCGGGCCGTAGCCGGGGCTTGCCGTCCGTGCCCTTGGGCACCACGCGCCAGATGCGCCCGCGCTCGCGGTCGCGCCCGGGATGCTGCAAGGGCACCTCGTAGTGGCCGATGATGCGGTTGTAGAAGTCCGCCACGTACAAGGCCCCGTCCGGAGCCAGGCACGTGTCCACGGGGCGGAACCATGGGTCGGTGCTCGTGAGGAAGTCGGGCTGCTCGACGGCGCGCGGGGTGGAGCCGGTGAAGACGATGTGGTCGTGGTTCAGGCGGCTGGTCATCACGTTGCCGACCAGGAAATGGTCCCGGAACGCGGCCGGCCAGAGGTCGTCGATCAGGTAGCAGGCGCCGTCGATGGCGGTGCTCCCGTGGGCGTGCTCCATGAGGGCGGGCGCGAACCCGAGCCCGTCGTGGGGCTTCCCAAAGCTGGGGTAATAGGCGCCGGCGAGGAGTTGGTAGATGGGGGCGGAGTGACAGTCGCTGGAGTACAAGTTGCCACGCTCGTCCCAGGTGAGCCCGAACGGGTTGACCTGTCCCCAAGTATGATGCTCCAGGCGGGTGCCATCGAGGCGCATCCGGTAGGTGTTGCCGGAGTTGAGGTGCAGGGCGTTGCCGTCGCGGCTGGTGACGCGCGAGTCGTTGTTGAAGCCATGGGTCGCGTACAGCCATCCGTCGAACCCGCGCCGGAACGACGCCTGGTTCCCGTGCGTGTCGCGCGTGTGGTCGAACGGCCCGTACCAAGGCTCGCGTCGGTCCGCCCGCCCGTCCCCATCCGTGTCCTCGAGATACCAGATGTGGGGGATCGACCACACCAACGCCTTCCACGTCTCGCGGCCATCGGGGTTGCGGCTGCGCCAGGGATGGACGCCGATGGGAATGTTGAGCCCGCCTGCGAACTCCGTGATGCGCCGGGCGCGTCCGTCCGCTCCGAAGTCCTCGAAGACCATGAGGCGGTCGCGAGCCGGACGGTTCGTCGGGGCCGCGAAGGGGTACTCGATGGAGGTGGTGACCCAGAGCCTGCCGGCCGCGTCGAAGGCGAGGTTCATGGGCTTGTGGACGTCGGGCTCGTGCGCGACGAGCTGGACCTCGAAGCCCTCGGGGACGCGGAAGCTGGCGCGTTGACGGGACGCCTCGACGGGCTCGGTCGTACGTACCCCGAGCGCCCAGTCGTCGGCGGCCTGCGCGGACGCCATGGAAACGAGGGCGGCCGCTCCGAGCTTGAGGCAGGCCAGGCGCGGGATGCCGGACGGAAGGCACGGGGACGGGGCAACGCTCATGGGGCCACGCTATCCACGGCACGGAGGTTCGTGAAGCGGCGGCTTGCCACGGGCGACGGTCTGGCAAGGGTGCGGGCATGACGCGACGCAACGGGATCAAGATCGCATGGGCCGTGGTGGCGGCGTGGGCGTGGGCATGGGCCGGATGCGCGGCTCCCAAGGCCCGCCCCGTGTCCGAGACGCGGCCGCCGCTGCGCGTCCTGGAATCCTCCAATGGCGTCGTGGCCCTGCAGGTGGCCGTGCGCGACCTCCTGCCGCGGCGGCGCTCGGATCCGGTGGTGCGTTTGGTGGGGGTCACGCACCTGGGGTCTGCCGAGTACTACCAGCGGTTGCAATCGTTGCTGGACCGCGAGCCCTTGGTGTTGTTCGAGGGCGTGGGGGCGCGGGACAAGAAGTTCATGTCCACCCGCGAGCAGGGCTATTCGTTGCAACCCGCGCTGGCGAAGGCCCTCGGGCTCCGGTTCCAGCTCGCGGCCATCGACTACTCGCACGACCGCTTCGTGAACAGCGACCTGTCCGTGGATCAACTCGCCGCCATCGCCCGCCGCGACAGGCCAGCCCAGGGCAAGGAGGACCAGGGTGGCGGCGACGACATCGGCGTGGGCGACCTCATGGCGGTGATGGATGGGTCTTCGTGGGCGGGCTTGATGATGCGGTTCGGCGTCGCCTTCATCGAGACTAGCCCGAAGCTGCGGGCCACCGTCCGGCTGGTGCTCATCGAGACGCTGGGCGCGGTGGAGTCGGATCCGTCGCAGGCGAAGGGGTTGCCGCCCGAGATGCGGCGGCTGATGGACGTCTTGATCCGGGAGCGCAATGCCGCCGTGGTTTCGGACCTCCGGCGCGTGATCGACCGCGGCCGCAAGTCCGCGCGGGCGCGGGTGCCCTCGGTGGCCATCTTCTACGGTGCGGGCCACGTGCCGGACTTGGAACGACGCCTTCAGGAGGAGCTGGGCTACCGCGTCGGGCGCGAGCAATGGCTCACCGCCTTCGACGTGAACCCCGCCCGCGAGGGCATGGGCGCCGCCGACGTCGCCGTCGCGCGCACGATGGTGCGCGAGCAACTCAAGATGCTCGGGATGGGCAAGAAGCGCGCGAAGTAGCCCGACCCACGCCGGGAGT
>JBJSZF010000013.1:0-9600 GCA_046090125.1 Verrucomicrobiota bacterium | reverse complement strand
CCTGCACGTGTGCGGCGGCAAGGTCACGTCCTACCCCGGCGGCTACGACTACTTCCTCGACAAGACCGGGTCCGCCCACGACGCGCGCGCCGCGTTGACGGCGGGCTGACGGCGAGGAGCGGGAATCGGGAAGCACCCTTCCTCGGGCGCCGCCTCGATGCCGCCTCCAAAGGGCTCTTCGTGGTGGCCGGGGACGTCTGCGCTCCCGGTGTTGGGCCATCCACGGCGGTTCCGCGATCACCCATCCCGTCGGGATGCAACGGCCGCAGGCGCGTGGCCGCACTCCACGCTTGATGCCGTCCGTGCTTCCAGACACAAAACTCGCCCCCCGATTCACGGGGCCCGGCTTCCCGTCTCCATGAAAACCAAGGGCATGAACGATGCGCAGTTCCTGGCGTTGCTTGAACGGGTGCTTCCCAAGGCGACCCCCGATCCCCGCTTGGCCTCCACCATCTACGACCGCGTCGCCGAGGAGGTGCGGCTCCTCAACAACCTGAAGTCCTTCGAGAAGTTCTGCGCCGAGGGTTCGCTCCCCGATGCCGAGCCCGCCACCGTCGAGGGCTTCCGCGCGCAGGTGGCGTCCAACTTCGCCAACGCCCAGGTCACCGTCGAACCCTCGGAGACCGGCAAGGTGGTCGCGGTCGAGATCGTGCTGCCCGGCCGCACCGTCTCCAGCAAGCTCAGGGTCATCCCGCCCTCCGAGCAGCCCGAGGAGGAGGAAAAGGTCCCGTTCGTCCCGTTCCCGGTCGCGTTGCCGGAAGACCCGGGCCTCTTCTGGATCCTGGCGCGCCGCGAGAACATCCCGCCGGATGAGGCCGGGATCCTGCTGTCCAAGGTCGAGCAGGAGTTCTGGGAGACCAAGGCAGGCCAGAAGGCCCAGAAGGATCGCGTGGAGAAGTCGTTCGCCGAGTTCATCCAGCGCGTCCCGGCGGCGGCCCTCGCCGACCGTGGATTGAAGCGTCACTACAAGGACCCGGAACCCTGCAAGATCCTCCACCGGGGCCCAGTGCCGTCGTCGCCGGAAACCGCCCCGAGCCAGCCGTGACGGGCCTCCGGGCGGGGCGGCGTATTGGACTATCGGCAGAGATCCGCCACGGGCAGGAGCCAAAGGCGGTCGCAGAAGGGAACGGTGTGCTTGCCTTCGTGGAGAACGACGCCGGCCGCGAAGCGGTCTCCCAATGGGTCCCGCAACGCCTTCAAGGCCTCGAAGTCGGATGCACCCACGGTGTGGCCCGCCTTGACATCGACCGCCGCGACCGTCCCGTCCGGCTTCTCCAACACGACGCCCACCTCGGAGCCGGTCGACGTCCTGAAATGGTGGAGGGTTGCTCGCGAATGCCACCACGAGACCGGCTTGCGAAGCTCGCCGCCGACGAACGTCTCCAGGATACGCCCCATCACGGGCCGATCGCACTGGAACCGCGCGGCATCGGCCCCGACGAGATGGCAGGCCAGGCTGGTGTCCACGAGATGCAGCCTCGGGGCCTTGACCATGCGTTGGCCGAGGTTGGGCGACCACGCGGAGAGGCGGTGCACCGGGAACTCAGTCCCTAGGAGGGACAGGGAAAGGCCCAATGTTGAGTGAGGTATCCCGGCGTCGCGTCCGACGTCGGCGATGTTGAGGAGCCCGGCCGTCCGCGACGCGAGGATGCGGAGGAGGTAGGGAAGGGCATGGAGCCCCTCGGCCTGGGCCAGGTCGCGAACGTCGCGATGAAGGATGGTGGAAAGGTAGGGGGCAAACCAAGCGCCCCGGCGTTCCTCGTTGGGACACCCGACCGCCTCGGGGTAGCCCCCGCGGACGAGGCGCTGGGGGAGGTCGGCGGGCGACGGGGACGAGATGTGGCCGGCGAAGGAGGCGTGGAAGAGTCTTTCGAGGAATCCCTCCCGTTGGCCCGGGGTCTCGCCGGCGGAGAAGAGGAACAGGGGGATGATTTCCACGCGGCCGGCGAGGGACTCGGACAATCGGGGAAGGGTGAGGACGTTGGCCGACCCCGTGAGCATGCAGCGTCCGGGATGACGGTCGAGGTCCACGGACAACTTGGTGGCGGGGAAGAGCCTGGGGGCTTTTGGGATCTCGTCGATGATGACGTGGGGCGGGAGGTTGCGGATGAACCCGACGGGGGTGGTGACGGAGGCGAGGGTGGCGGCGTCGTCGATGGCCCTCGATAACATTCCGAGATTCCCGCCATCGAATGGTGGTTTGCGAATGGGTGCATCGGGATCCGGTTTTTCCGTTGGGCATGGAAACGGCCGGTGTGGGTTCTGCGTGCCCCCGTGCGCTGGGCGAGGGGCTCCGGCCTACAGACCCGTCATTCATGCCTCCCGCTTCTCACTTCCCGCGCCCTCGTGGCCTTTCGTTCTGGAAACGCCTCGTGGTCGTCGGCCAACCTCACCCTCAGCATGAGCCGTTCCCTTCTCCTTGCGTTGGCCTGCGCCCTGTTGTTGCTCTCCGGTTGCAGCAAGCCCTCCGAAACCCCGGCGACCCCATCCCCTGAGAAGGGCCGCGGCACCGTCGGCGTCTCCTTGCTCACCCTCGACAACCCCTTCTTCAAGGTCATCGGCGACAACATCTCCGCCGAGGGCGCACGCCGGGGCTATGACGCCGTCGTCGTGAGCGGCGACAAGGACGTGGCCAAGCAGGGCAACCAGATCAAGGACTTCATCGTCAAGAAGGTCGCCGCCATCGTGCTCAGCCCCTGCGACAGCAAGGCCATCATCCCCGTCATCCAGGAGGCCAACGCGGCGGGCATCCCCGTCTTCACCGTCGATATCCCCTGCAATGAGCCCGGCGTGAAGATCGTGACGCAGGTTGCCACGGACAACTACGGCGGCGGCAAGGAGGCAGCCCTGGCGATGATCGAGGCCCTGGGCGAGGCCGGCGGCAAGGTCGCCGTCCTCCACTTCAAGCAGGCAGAGTCCTGCCTGCTGCGCGTCAAGGGCTTCACCGAGGTGATCAACGCCCACAACGCGTCCGGAAAGGCCAAGGTCCAGGTGGTGACCGAGCTCGAAAGCGGCGGGGCCAAGGACCAGGGCTACAAGGCCGCCGAAGACGCCCTCCAAGCCCACCCCGACCTTCGCGGCATCTTCGCCATCAACGACCCCGCCGCACTCGGCGCGCGCGCCGCGCTCGAAAAATCCGGCAAGGCCGCCCAGGTCGTCCTCGTTGGGTTCGATGGCCAGCCCGAGGGCAAGCAGGCCATCAAGGACGGCAAGATCTACGCCGACCCCATCCAGTTCCCCGCCAAGATGGGCGTCCAAATCGTCGATGCCATCGTCCGCCACTCCAAGGGCGAGACGCTCCCGCCGCAGATGCTCATCCCCACCAGCCTCTACCGGCGCGCCGACGCCATGAAGGATCCGGAGCTGAAGTAGCCCTCCTCAACTGCATCATCCCGCGCCCTCCACCCGTCGCGTCGTCGTTCAATATCCTTCCTTCAACCATGCCCCAGTCCTTCCTTCACGAGTTGGTTGGTTCCATGTCCCAGGGCGCGGCCGGCAACCCCACGGTCGCCATGATCGAGGCCGCCTTCGCCCACCACGGCCTGCCTTGGCGCTACATCAACATGGAGGTCGCCCCGGCCGACCTCGCCGCCGCCGTCCATGGTGCCCGCGCCATGGGGTTCCGGGGCTTCAACTGCTCCCTTCCCCACAAGGTCGCCGTCATCCAACACCTCGACGGCCTCGGCGAGTCCGCCGCCCTCATGGGGGCCGTCAACTGCGTCGTCCGGCGCGACGGCCGGTTCATCGGCGAGAACACGGATGGGAAGGGTTTCCTCAAGTCCCTGCGCTCGGTGACGGACCCGGCCGGGCGTTCGGTGGTGTTGTTTGGTGCGGGGGGTGCGGCGCGGGCCATCGCGGTCGAGTTGGGCCTGGCCGGCGTTCGGCGCATGACGGTCGTGAATCGTTCCCCGGCGCGTGGCGGAGAGCTGGTCGAATTGCTCCGCAGCAAGCTGCACATGGACGCCACGCTTGTCTCATTGCACGAGGATGTTGCCATCCCGGCCGACACGGACATCGTGATCAACGCCACGTCCATCGGGCTCTACGACGCCGACGCGCGCCTTGCCCTCGACGCCTCCACGCTGCGGCCCGGGATGGTCGTTGCGGACGTCATCGGCAACCCGCCGCGCACGCGGCTGATGCGCGAGGCGGAGGCGCTGGGTTGCCGGGCGTTGGATGGCCTCGGGATGCTCGTGAACCAGGGGATCGTGGGCGTGCAGTACTGGACCGGGATCGAGCCGGACGCGGGCGTGATGCGCCGGGCGTTGGAGGCGGCATTGGGCCTATGAGCGGGGGCGCACCGCTGCTGAGGATGCGGGGCATCTCCAAGTCCTTCCCCGGCGTGCGGGCGTTGGATGGCGTGGACCTGTCCCTGGATTCCGGCGAGGTGCTGGCCGTGATGGGCGAGAACGGCGCGGGCAAGAGCACCCTGATGCGCATCCTCTGCGGCGCGCACCCCGCTGACGCGGGCACGATCGAAATCGACGGACAGTCGGCGTCCATGGCCACGCCGTTGGAGTCCCGCCAGGCGGGCGTGGCGGTGATCTACCAGGAGTTCAACCTGATCCCGGGCCTGACGGCGGCCGAGAACATCTTCCTCGGGCAGGAACGCACGCGGCTGGGCTTCCTCAACGCTGCCGCCGAGCGCCGCCGCGCCGCCGAGTTGTTCGCCTTGCTGGGGGCGGACATCGACCTCGACGTGCCATGCCGTTCCCTCACGACGGCCCAGCAACAGTTGGTCGAGATCGCCAAGGCCCTCGCCTTTGACACCCGAATCCTCGTCATGGACGAGCCCAGCGCCGCCCTCACCGCCCATGAGGTCGCCCGCCTCCTCGCCCTGATCCGCGAGCTCCGGTCTCGCGGCCTGGGGATCCTCTACATCAGCCATCGCCTGGACGAGGTCCTCGACATCGCGGACCGCGTCGCGATCCTGCGCGACGGCCGCAATGTGGGCACGCTTGCCATCGGCGACGTCACGCGTCGGGAGCTGATCGAGCGGATGGTGGGGCGCGAGCTGAAGGACGAGTTCCCGCCGCGCCGGACGAACCCGGGCCCGGTGCGCCTGGAGGTGCGGGGACTGCGCCGGGGCACGGCCGTGCGGGACGTCGGCTTCGACGTCCGTCGCGGCGAGATTCTTGGGTTGGCCGGGCTCGTGGGGGCCGGGCGCACCGAGGCCGTCCGGCTCTTGTTCGGCGCCGACCCACGCGACGCCGGCGAGGTCCGGTTGGATGGCGTGCCGCTGGAGATTCGGTCCCCACAGGACGCCATCGCGGCGGGGATTGGGTTGCTCACCGAGGACCGCAAGCTGCAAGGGCTCGTGCTCGGGCATTCGGTCCGGGAAAACTTCGCGTTGCCCAACCTCGGTTGGCTCTCGCGGCATGGGTTCGTACAACGACGCCGGGAGCGCGATGAGTTCGACGGCCACGTGAGAAGGTTGTCCATCCGGCTCTCGGGCCACGACCAGCGCGCCGGGCAGCTTTCGGGTGGCAACCAGCAGAAGGTCGTCCTTGCCAAGTGGCTGGCACGGAATTGCGACGTGCTGGTGTTCGACGAGCCCACGCGCGGGATCGATGCCGGGGCCAAGTACGAGATCTACGTCCTCCTCAACGACCTCGCCGCGCAGGGCAAGTCCATCATCATGATCAGCTCCGAGCTGCCGGAGTTGCTGGGCCTCGCCGACCGCATCCTGGTCCTGCACGACGGCCGCGTGACCGGCGAGATTCCCGATGCCCGAGTGGCCACCCCCGAGCAAGTCATGAGCCTTGCCATCGCCTGACCATGAAGCCCTGGACCCGACGATTCGCCTCCGACTACGGCATGGTGTTCGTGCTGTTGCTGCTGTGCGCCTTCTTCAGCCTCGCCACCATCAGCGACCAGTTTCCCGTGGGCGAGGAGGCTGCCGTGCAGGTGGCCAGGCAGGTGCGCGCCATGGGATTGGCCAAGGGAACGACGGTTCTGATTGCGGCCGGGGACCAGCCCACGGATGCGCCGTTCTCCACGTCGCTGGAGAAGGAGCTGGGAGGCGACTTCAAGGTGGTGGGGATTGCCAAGGGCGAGCCCCGGAGCGCGCGGGAAGTGCTGGCCGGGCTGGCCGCGTCGCGCCGGGCACTCGACGTCGTCGCGTGCACGCAGTCCGCCGCCGGCTGGCTCGTCTTCTCGGACATGGCATCGGACTTTCCCGGGCTGGGTACGCCGCGTTTGGTGGCTCCCCGGAGCCATCGTTGGCCCAACTTCCTCAAGGCCGCGAACCTCTTGAACATCGCCAACCAGATCGCGGTGATCGCCATCCTCGCGATTGGCATGACCATCGTGATCATCACGGGCGGCATCGACCTGTCCGTGGGGAGCCTTTTGGCCTTGTCGGCGGTGTTGTCCGCGCGGTTCATCCGGGACCTTGCGGGCGGGGTGCAGGCGACGGCGACGGGCATGGTGCTGTGTTGCATGGGGGCGATCTTGGTGTGTGGGGCGGCCGGGTTGTTCTCCGGGGCCATGATCACGCGGTTTCGGATCCCGCCGTTCATCGTGACGCTGGCCATGATGCTGGTGGGCAGCGGGCTCGCGTACACGCTGGCGGCCGGCCAGTCCGTGTACCAAGTGCCGGAAGCGTTCACGTGGTTGGGGCGTGGGGCGGACCTGTTCGGGCTGCCGAACGCGGTGGTATTGATGCTCGTGTTGTATGCCGCCGCGCACGTCCTGATGTCACGGATGCGGCTGGGCCGCTACTTCTACGGCGTGGGGGGGAACGCCGAGGCGGCGCGGTTGTCGGGCGTGCCGGTGCGGCGGGTGCTGATGCTGGCGTACCTGGGGAGCGCCCTTCTGGCGGGGTTGGGCGGCGTGATCATGGCGTCGCAGCTCCGGAGCGGGTCGGCCACATATGGCAACATGTACGAGCTGTACGTGATCGCGGCCGTCGTCGTGGGCGGCACCAGCCTGAGCGGGGGGGAGGGCAAGATGCCGGGCACGTTGGTGGGGGCATTCACGATTGCCGTCATCCAGAACGGCATGAACCTCGCCAACGTCGAGTCGTACACGCAGCGCATCGTCCTGGGGCTCGTCATCCTCGGGGCCGTCCTCCTCGACAAGCTCCGCCATGGCCGGTAGGCGGGGCCGGACCTAGCAGCGTCGCGGGAAAGCGCCGGAGGCCGCGAGCGTGTTCAGCAGCTCGTGGGCACCTCCTGCAATACCTTCACGGTGTGCGGGATCGCACCGAGTACGAAGCCCAGGCAGTCCACCGCCCCGGCGGGCTTGCCGGGCAGGCAGATGACCAAGGCCGGTCCCACGGCGGCAGCGAGGCATCGGGACAGGATGGCATTGGGCGTTAATGCAAGGCTGCGCATGCGCATCACCTCGCCAAAGCCCGGGATCTCACGGTCGGAAATGGCTCGCACGGCCTCCGGGGTCACGTCCCGGCGCGACACGCCCGTGCCTCCGGTGGTGAGCACGAGGTGAGCACCCCGGGCGATGCACTGCCGGATGGCCCGTTGGATGGCCGACGCGTCGTCGGGAACCATCTCCTCGGCGACGACATTCCATCCGTTCTTGCCGGAGGCATCCCGGAGCGCGGGGCCACCCAAGTCCTGGTAGATGCCTTGGGACGCGCGGTCGGAGATGGTGACGATGCCGACGTGGATCTGCATGGAGCGAGGCTATCGAAGGACCCGGGAGATTCCAGCGTTCTGGCAACCGGTGGAGGCACCCTGCGCGCTTCGACGGCACCAAGGAAAAGGCCCGCCAGCGTGCTGGCGGGCCCTGTCGAGGGAGCACCCGAGGCTGGGCTGCGGGCAGCCTAGCGCTTGGAGAATTGGAAGCGCTTGCGGGCGCCCGGTTGGCCGTACTTCTTGCGCTCGCGCATACGTGGGTCACGGGTCAAGAGACCCTCGGCCTTGAGGAGGGGACGGAGCGCGGCGTCTGCTTCAAGAAGGGCGCGGGCGATGCCATGGCGGACAGCCCCTGCCTGTCCGGCGGGCCCGCCGCCGGAGACATTGATGCGGACATCGAACTTGCCGGAGGTGGCGGTGGCCGCGAAGGGCGCCAATACGGCTCCGCGGTGCTGCTCCAACGGGAAGTAGTTGTCGAAGGCGCGGCCGTTGACGGTGACGTTGCCGGTTCCGACGGCGAGGCGGACGCGGGCGGTGGAGGTCTTGCGACGACCGGTTCCGAGGTACTCAGTGAGCTGGGCCATGGCTAGAATCGATGAAGTGGAACAGGGAAAGGAGGCAGTGCGGAGGGAAAGCGGGGTGAAGTCGTCTACCCTGCGTAGGCCGTCACGACGGGTTGCTGCGCGCCGTGGGGGTGCTCGGCACCCGGATAAACCTTGAGCTTGGTGAGAAGGCGGTCGCCCAAGCGGTTCTTGGGGAGCATTCCCTTGACCGCATGGAGGACGAGACGCTCGGGATGCTTGGCGCGGACCTCCGCCACGGTGCGGTAGCGTTCGCCGCCCTTCCAACCGGAGTAGCTCATGAAGGTCTTTGCCGTCTCCTTCTTGCCGGTGAGGACGACCTCGGCGGCATTGATGACCACGACGAAGGCGCCGGCATCCAGGTGCGGGGTGAAGGTGGGCTTGTCCTTGCCACGAAGGGCGTCTGACACTTGGACGGCGAGGCGACCAAGGACCGCGCCCTTCGCGTCAATCACGCGCCAGGCACGGCGCTGCACATCAATCTTCGGCAAATGCGTCTTCATCTCGTTCCCATCAGAAAAGGGACGGGGGTTCTACCAGATGCCCCGGGGCCGTCAACCTTGTTCCCCAACTTATGCGCGCCCTGGGCGCGCGGCTTGCTTGCCGAAAAGCCCGAAACACTGGTTGGCAACCGCCACAAGCCCGCATAAGAAGCCAGTCATGGATCGGAAAGGAGATGGGAGCGGTCTGGGGTGGCGTCGGCGGGTGGCGGTGTCCGTCGCAGGGTTGGCGTGTGCCATGGCCGCCTGGACCGCCCGGGGGCAGACGATAGGACTGTTCACCTTCCCTCACGTGGACGCGCATGGCCGAGGGATTCCCGGTGTGACGCGGCCGATGTTGATGGCGGGCCCCGGGATGCTGGGCATGGGCATGGGCGCGGGCATGGGCGTGCCGGTCGTGAACCCCAATTGGACCGGCGCGGCGGCGATGTTCGCTCCGGAGTTGCTGATGGGGCGGGGCATGATGCCGGGCGTCGGCGGTGCCATGGGCGCGCCTGGCAATGGTGCATCGTCGATGGTTCCTGGGAACTGGGGGAAGATCACGCCCGGGCCGCCTGCCGCAGGCGAACGACGGACCGACGTGGCGGCCCACGGAACCGGGACGTCCCGACTGGTGAAGCAGGGGCCGCCTTCCGCGGCCCTCGTGCGGCGGGATGAGGCGTCGGCCGACGCGCGGCTGCTGGCATTCCAGCAGGCGGAGGCGAGAAAGGGCCTGCCGGGCGCTCAGCGAGCGTTGGCGGATCGGTACGAAAAGGGGAATGGCGTGGAGCGGAGCGAGGAGTTGGCTCGGGCGTGGCGGATGGCGGCGGAGCGGGCGGAGGCTGCCGCGATGTTGCCTTGAACGGAGGGGCGAAGGCTTGCCGGGTCCCCGGAAGACGATAGCCTTCGCTGCCCCGAGCTTGCTGCGAGACCCGTGTGGAG
>JBJSZF010000012.1:0-1791 GCA_046090125.1 Verrucomicrobiota bacterium | reverse complement strand
CACTCGGCCGGTGTTCGGAGAGGATGCCCAACGTCTTTTTTAGAATGTCGCGCTGCTCGGAGACGCGGCGCAGCTCGGCGAGGGTGGCATCGAGCTGGGAGCGGAGGTCGGCGTGGGACGGGCTCTTGGAGGAGGAACTTTCGGCAGCCTGCACGGCAGGGGACGGGAGCTGGGACCTCCAGGCGTAGAGGCGATCGGCCTTGATGCCGAGTTCGGCGGCGACGACATGGGCGGGCTTGCCGCTGTCGAGCCAGCAGCGGACGGCGTCCTGCCTGAAGGTCTCGTCGTACTTGGGCTTGGGGACGCGCTGGACGGATGGCGGAGCCGGGGCTGGGATGGGGACAGGAGCCGGGACGGGCTCGGGACTGGGGGGACGTTTCGTGCTCATGAAGCGGATGCTGTTTTTGCCTCGGATTCTCTGTCGAGTGAATCGAGGCAACCTCATCCGGAACGGCCGCGAGAGCCGAGGCAAAACAAGGCTGCCTGACGGACGGTCCGGTGAATCCGGGTCCAGGACTGCGGCGCGGCAACGGACGGGTTCAGTCGAAGTGCGGTTGGTTGTCGCGGTTCCAGAGGCGTGCGGCCTGTTGGCGCGCGCCCTTGTCCTTGAGCAACTGTCCGACGAACTCGAGGCGGCGCTTGGCCTCGACGTGGCCGTCGCAAAAGGCGAGGGACGCGCGCCCGCCGTGGAGCTCGAGGGGCCATTGGCGTTCCTCGTACATCCCGATGAAGCCGCTCCAGTCGCGGTCGCCCTTGCGCTTGAGGTCCCAGTTGGAGTCGCCCAGGGAGATCATGGAGGAAGGCGCGACGACGAGGGCCTCCTTGGTCTCGCCCCAGACGGGGTCGCCGAGATAGACGCCCAGGCCGGTGTTGGGGTTGTTGCCGGCGAAGGCCCCCCAGACGTTGTAGCCGTAGCTCATGAAGAAGGTGCCGCCGGGCTTGAGGCGGACCTCGTCCTGCATGTAGCCGAGGCCGGCGGCGAGCTTGCTTCCGAACTTGGGCACCCACTGCGACTGGGGCGGGGCGACGGGGCAGCGGAACACGTCGGTGACGGGGCCGCCGTACATGGTCTTGCGGAGCAAGGCGGGCCAGATCCAGGCCGCGCCGTTGGCGCCGTCGATGCCTACCGGGTACACGCCGTGGTCACCCACGTACATGGCGGTGGCGATGCCAAGCTGGCGGAGGTTGGACTGGCACTTGGTTCCCTTGGCGCGGGCCTGGGCTTTGGAGAGGGCCGGGAGCATCATGCCAGCAAGGATGGCGATGATGGCGATCACGACGAGCAACTCGATCAACGTGAAGCCTCGCCGGCGGGCGTGATGGACCCTGCGCGTGTTCATGACTTCCGGGGAACCTGCCGCCGACGACCGTGTTGATTGTGGATTGAGGAGGCAAGCTTCCATCCGCCCCCCTTGCGCGGATGCCCTGCCTCGCCAACGGGTGCCGTCGGCGAGGCAGGGGCGCATCCCAGCGGGGCCTACTGCCGGACGCGGAAGAACTTGTTCCCGGACCCGGCGGATTCTGTGTAGGTGCCGCTGGTGCCGACGTCGGTCCACCCGGTGGCGGCTCCGTCGAGGACGGCCTTGGACTGGAGGGTGCCGCCCTGCCATCGGACGGTGACGGTCCCATCGGCGAGGGTAACCCCCGTGATTTGGGGGGTGACGAGGCTGCCAGAGGTGATGCGGATGTTGTCGAAGGCGGCGGTCTCGGTCCACCACGTGGTGGCGACGCGCATTTCAACGACGAGGTCGCGTGCGCCGGGCGGCAGTCGTGCCATCGCATCTCCTCCGT
>JBJSZF010000011.1:0-6264 GCA_046090125.1 Verrucomicrobiota bacterium | reverse complement strand
CATCGACCCCCTCGTCTCCGGCATCGCCGCCGCCAACACCGGGGCCATCATCCCCGTCAATCGCCTGCCCAACAACAACCGCCTCGAGGTGTGGTGGTTCCGCACCAACTCCCCCTCCGTCGGCCACAACGCCGCCAACGGACGCATCGGCCTCCGTCCCATCCATTGGCCCGCCTACATCGGCCGGTACGAGATCGTGTGGCCGTCCAGCCCGGCCGAGATCGTCCTGGCCAGCAAGATTGGCAGCGGCACGCTCTCGCCCCGCGAGGCCTCCGGCATCATCTACGCCCAGAACAACAAGGACCTCCCCGGCTACAACCCCAACGAGGAGCACGCCATCATGTCCGGCGGCATGGCCTTCGCCACCCGCGACGACCTCAACATCACCTCGGGCGACGACTATTCCTCCGAGCCGCACGTCCTGCTGCGCTACCAGGCGACGGACGGGCGCCCGGCGATGACCGTGTTCAAGGTCCTGCGCGAGAAGCCGGAGGCGGGCTACGTCTTCGACTACATCGTGCCGGCCGGGCAGATGATCCAGCCGCCGCCGCCGCTGGGGTTCCTCGCCAAGCCCGTCGAGGGCGACGGGATGTACGCCACGGACTACAACACCGAGGTGCGGCGCCCCGGGGGCGACGTGCCGGGCGGATGGGACGCCGGCGGCGACAACGGCGCGTTCGCGCACTACGACTCGTTCACGTGGACGGACCGCAAGCACAACGTGTGGGTGTACCGCGGCCCGCACGCCGGGCAGCCCGCGCTGGCGGCCGGCTCCTACAGCCTGGAGTCGAATGCCTTCGCCTCGTTGCCCGACGCCACGGCGGTGGCCGGCGAGGACTTCCATTACCACGTCCATGCGTCGCGCCAGGACGAGAACCTCTCGTTGGTGGCGACGACGGCGCTGCCGTCCTGGCTGCGGATCGACGGACTGGTCCTGCGCGGCAAGCCGGAGGCGTCGCACGCGGGCTCGACGCAGGTCGGGCTCAAGGTCGTGGACATGTACGACGGGTCCGAGGCGGCCCTGACGCTTCCCTTGCAGGTGTTGGCGACGGGCAGCGTGGTGGCGCAGGGGCCAATGTCCCTGCCGAGCACCAACGCCTACACGGGCACGGTGGTGTCCTTCACCACCCGGCCGCCCTTCCTGTCGGCGTCGCCGGCGCCCAGCAACAGCTTCACCATGCGGTATTACTACAAGACCGAGCCAAGCTTCGACTGGCCCGGCATGACCAACCCGCCGGCGGCGGGCTCCATCGTGCCCTACCTCCGGCCGGTCGATCCGGCGACGGGAACGTTCGTGGGCGAGGCGGGCGACAAGCAGACGGCCTCGCTGGAGATCGTCTATCGGCCCGTGTGGCCGGTGCGCGACCCCAAGGACGCGTCGAAGCCGGTGCCGACCCTGCCGTTCGGGGCCACCCTCACGATGCCGGCGTTCAACCTGCCCGGCGTCCGCGACATGAAGACCGCGCGCGTCCTGTACCAGCAGTCCATCGCCCAGGACATTGGCGCGCCCGACGTCAGCGTGGTGCTGCATGACGCCACGCGGGAGAAGTACTCCGACCTCGCGGCGGCAGACTTGCAGCGGGTGCCGCCGAGCATCCAGTCGGAGTCCTACCGCGGGAGCATCTACTTCCCGGCGTTGCCGCCGCACCTGGTGAAGCGGGTGTTCATCCAGCCGAACCGCGGATCGCGGGGCACGCTGGTGCTGGCGGGCGAGTTCGTGAAGGCGGACCTGGGCGAGAACTACACGCTGCTCAACGTGCTGCGCGACGCCGAGCTGGCGGCGGTGAAGGCCCTGTGCCCGGCGACCGACTCGGAGAACAAGGCGAAGTGGGACGCGCTCGTGGACGCGCTGGCGACGGACGTCGAGACCTTCGTCGAGAGCCTCGACACGCCGGGGACCTACGTCGTGGACGAGGAGCAGACGGTGACGGTCGGGGTGGGCGACCTCGCCGAGGTGCGAAGCGACGACACGGCGGTGAGCTCGTATGCGTTGAGCGCGACGGGCCCCGGGAGCGGCTACGTGACGGTCATTGAGGCCGACGGCTGGGCGTTCACGCAGCCCGGCGACCCGGTGTCCATGCACGTGTTCAAGGCCGGGGGAACGCTCTACACGGGCGAGGTGAAGGTGATCGTGGCCGACAACCCGCTCAGCGAGATGGTGAGCTTCCAGCACACGGCGGACCTGGCCGGTCGCTCGGCCGAGTTCGACTACGAGTGGAAGATCGCGGCGCCCGTGAACGGGCAGCCGCCGGAGTCCGACGCAACCATGTCGAGGTACCTCTCCCTGGCCAGCGGGCTGGACCTTCCCCGCAAGACCATCGGCGGCGCCGGGATCCAGTCGCTGAGCGACAACTACGTCGTCATGCGCTACCGTGCGAAGAACGCAGACCACCCGCTCTACAACCAGTGGTCCGACTGGACGGAGCCGCGTCTGGCGGAGGGCTGGATCAAGCGCGTGCTGGCGGGGATCAACCCGTTCGGCCAGCGGTTGAGGGACCTGTACAACAACGCGGTGAACACGGACGTCAGCATGTTGACCCAGGCGGGTCGGCGCTGGGAGGGCGACGTGGCGCTGAACCTGGACACGATCAACAACTACGGCCTCATCGAGATCTACGAGACGGTGCTGCGCCGGGGCCGGATGCTGAGCATCGAGTCGGGTTTCAACTACGGCCCGGCCAACGACGCCCTGTTGCTGGCGGCGGGCTACCTGCACGACCTCTACATGCTGCTCGGCGGCGAGGCCTGGGCGGACGCCGCGAACCCGACGATCGGCATCGGGACGAAGGACAGGACCTACGGGGACATCGCGACGGCGTTGTTCGCGTTCAAGGGGCAGGTGGCGACGTTGGCGCAGGAGGAGCTGGCGTTGCTCCGCGGGCGCGACGACTTCCTGGTGCCGGGCGTGCGCGTCGCCCCCGTCTACAACCGGCTGGTGTGGAACTACACGCGCGGCATCGACTCGGGCGAGGTGATCTACGCGCTGAACTACAACATCCAGGAGGACAACAACAACGCGGCGGACGGCGTGATCAACGCGGTGGACGCGGCGAAGATGTATCCGCAGGGCCACGGCGACGCGTACGGGCACTACCTGACGTCGATCAAGGGGTACTACTCGCTGATCATGAACCAGTACTTCGACTGGATGCCCCGCATCGAGGCGGTGAACGTCCTCGGCGTGCCGGTGGCGGTGGACTACCAGGACGAGCGGAAGTTCGCGGCGGGCGCGGCGGCGATGCTGCGTGCGGGCCAGCAGGTGGTGGACCTGACGTGGCGCGAGGCGTACCAGCCGAAGAGCGAGGGCTGGACGCACTTCTCCAACGCGCGCACGAACGCGCAGCGGACCTACACCGTGCCGGGCGGCACCAACGCGGTGACGCGGTACTGGGGCCTGGACCATTGGGCGTCGCGGACGGGGCAGGGAGCCTTCGTGAACTGGGTGGTGGGCAACGCGATGGTCCTGCCGTTGGATGGCGACCCGATGCACGAGGGGATCCAGCGAGTGGATCGCACGACGGTGACGGAGCTGCCCGAGATCGCGACGCTGGCGAAGGCGTTGCAGACGTCCCTGGACAACGCGGAGGCGGGGCTGAGCCCGCTGGGGGTGCCGGAGGGCGGGCTGGCATTCGACCTGGACCCGAACGTGGTGACGGGCGTGGGGTCGTCCACGCACTTCGAGCAGGTGTACCAGAGGGCGAAGGTGGCGCTGAACAACGCGGTGGCGTCGTTTGACGACGCCAAGGACGTGACGCGGCTGATGCGGTCGGAGGAGGACTCGCTGGCAGAGATCCGGACGGCGGTGAACCGGCAGGAGACGGCCTACAACAACGCGTTGATCGACCTGTACGGCACGCCCTACCCGGACGACGTGGGCCCGGGCAAGACGTACCCGCAGGGCTACTCCGGGCCGGACCTGTTGCACTACGCGTACGTGGACGTGCCGGAGACGACGTTCGGAGGCACGGCCACCCTCGATGGCGACAACGAGTACACGCTCAGCATCGCGGGGCTCGACCTGAAGGTGCTCGACGCGCTGGCCGCGAGGCCCGGCGCGGACGCCAGTGAGCTGACCACGGACCTGTACGACCCGGACAAGGTGTTCGTCTTCAAGCTGGACAAGCATGGCTTCTTCCAGAAGCCGGAGAACTGGACGGGCCGACGCGCGGCGCCCGGGCGCATCCAGCAGGCGGTGTCGGACGTGGTGAAGGCGCACGCCCAGCTCCTGCTCTCGGTGCGGGACCTGTCCTACGTGCGCAACGACCTGGACAACTCGATCCGGATGTTCAAGGCCAGCCAGGCGCTGAAGTCGGAGATCACGGACATCAACATGGGCCTGAACATCGCGGACGAGGTCCTGATGTACGCCAAGGCGGCCAACGAGATCTTCGAGGGCTTCGACAGCATGATGGAGAAGACCATCGAGGCCACGGGCGACATCGCCGGGGCGGCCCTTCCGGACAGCTTCATCGCGGGCCTGGCGGCCGGCGGCGACATCACGTCCGTGGGCGAGGCCGCGCTGGAGGCCGCCGGATTCACGGTGAAGTCGTCGCTGAACGTGGCGAAGTACATCCGCTTCATCCTGCTGAAGGCGTTCGAGAGCGCCAACACGACGGCGCGGCGCTGGGCGGAGTTCTCCATCTCCAACAAGGAGGCGGCGGAGGCCACCAAGGGCGACCTGTACGACATCCTGCACAACGTGTGGGGCCTGACCGACTACCTGAACGGGATCAACATCAAGCTGCGCGAGTACGACGATGCGCTGCTGCACTACCGACGGCTGCTGTCCGACGGACAGACGCTCCTCGACGAGCGCTACGTCTCCCGCCAGCGGTCCGCGCAGGTGATCCAGGGGTTCCGCACGCGGGACGCGGCGTTCCGGCTGTTCCGCAACGAGAAGCTGGAGCGGTACAAGGCGTTGTTCGACATGGCGGCGCGGTACGCGTTGCTGGCGGCGAACGCGTATGACTACGAGACGGGGCTGCTGGGGACGGCGCAGGGCAAGGACTTCAAGAAGCGGATCATCGACTCGCGGGCGCTGGGCGTGGTGCGCAACGGGGAGCCGATGTTCGCTGGGAGCAACACGGGCGACCCCGGCATCTCCAGCGCCCTGGCGGAGATGAAGGCGGACTGGGACGTGCTGCGGGGGCGGCTGGGGTTCAACAATCCGGACGCCTACGGCACCACCGCGTCGCTGCGCACCGAGGCGTTGCGGATCCTGCCCACCAGCGACGGCGACTCGAACTGGAAGGACGCCCTCCAGTCCGCGCGTGTCGCCAACCTCCTCGACGACGTCGATGTCCGCCGTCATTGCATGCAGATCGACAAGGGAAGCGGCCTGCCCGTGCCCGGCATCATGCTGACGTTCGGCACGACCATCGCCGACGGCCTGAACTTGTTCGGACGCGAGCTGGCGTCGGGCGACCACTCGTTCGCGCAAAGCGCCTTTGCCACGAAGATCTTCGGGGTCGGCGTTGCCTTGGTTGGCTACCGCGGCATGGACAATCCGGTCGCCATTGGCGGAGGCCAATCCCCGAGCGACCCCGCCGGTTGGTTCCTCGACCCGCTCGGGTTGGCGGCCAACCCCGAGGTCTATCTCATCCCGGTCGGCGTCGATTCCATGCGCAGCCCGCCCCTGGGCGACGTCAATGGCATCCGGAGCTGGAACGTCGAGGACGTGGCCATCCCGATGCCGTTCAACATCGGCGGGTCGGACTTCTCGGACAAAAACCTGTGGCAGGCGTCTGACTCGCTCACCGAGCCCTTGTTCACGGTGCGCAAGCACCAGTCGTTCCGGCCGGTGTCCAACCCGATGTTGTTCAGCCCGTCGCTCTACGGCAGCAGCGGGTCGCTCCTGCGATCGCAGTTCACCAACAACCGGCTCGTGGGACGCTCGGCCTGGAACAGCCAATGGAAGCTCGTCATCCCCGGTCGCACGCTGCTGAACAACCCCAACGAGGGCCTCGACCGGTTCATCCAGACGGTGACCGACGTGCGGCTCCACTTCGTCACCTACTCCTACTCGGGCAACTGATCCTCCACCCATGAACCTGGAAACGCCCGTTGCCCCGTCTGTAGGCCGCGTGCCCTCACGCGGCGGCCCCGATGCCGCATGCCCGGTGCGCCGGGGCAGGGGACCCGGCCTACAGAACCGATGACCCTCGAAACTGTCCATGAGCCCATCCGCCCTGATGGGAGTCCCTATTCGCTCGTTGCAACGTCCCTTCAGCCTCGTTTCTAAGATGAATCCTTCCCCCGTCCCGG
>JBJSZF010000010.1:0-6663 GCA_046090125.1 Verrucomicrobiota bacterium | reverse complement strand
GTGACGGCGACGATGCGGCTCATGCCCTCGGAGGCGGCTCCGGCGGGGCAGGTGACCGTGGCGGGATTGCCGCCGTTGCTGGTGCGCGGGGCGCGGAAGGCGGCGACGAGCTTGGCGTACAACTACACCGCCTTGGGGGCGAACGGGACGGTGACGTGGACGTTGCCGCCGGCGGGGCAGGCGGGGTCGGCGGTGGAGGTGATCCTGGGAATGGACCGGTCGGTGAACGCGGGCAACGCGGGGGACCTTCTGGCCGGCGTGCTGCGCTTCACGGACTCGCTGGGGCACTCGCAGGTGGACGTGGGGGTGACGGCGAAGGTGGGGGTGTATAGCGGGCTGTGGGTGGGCAGCGCAGAGCTGACGGACGTTGGCCAATACCTGAAGAAGTACCAGCGCGACCCCGCGAACGCGCCGGTGCTGGACGCGGACGGGAAGTACAAGGTGACGAGCGTGGACACGTCGTTGACGGGGGTGCCGACGACGTACCCGCTGCGGTTGATTGTTCATAACCCGGCCAGTGGCCCGGCGCGTTTGTTCCAGCGGCTGTTCACGGGCCATGACAGCCAGACGAACCCGGTGGTGTCGGCCAAGGAAGCGAACCTGAACCGGAACCTCTTGAAGGACGCGCGCCGGATCAGCGCGGTGCACCTGCCGTTCAGCGATGCGAACGCGGGTTGGGCGTTCAGCGGGCCGGTGGTGCCCGGGGCGCAGGTGACGGCGACGGTGACGACGAGCTTCGACGACACGGGGAGCAACCCGTTCGTGCACCAGTATCACCCGGACCACGACAATTTAGATGCGACGTTCCGGCGGACGGTGCCGCAGGGGTCGGAGTCGTACACGGTGGTGCGTGAAATCACGCTGAAGACGACGGCCCCGGAGGACGACTTCAACAGCCGGACGGCGGCCGGGGGCTCGTTGTCTGGGGAGTATGCGGAGGTGGTAAGGGTGCGCGGCTTGGCGCGAGGCGGGGGGAAGGTGGACGAGCGGCGTTTTGAGTCGCGGGGGTTGTTTAGCCTCACGCGGATTTCGGCGGTGGAGGCGGTGAGGCCGTAGGCCGGGAAATGGGGCCCATTAGCCCTATGAGGCCCCTAGGGCCCATGGCCCTTAGCCCCAGCAACGATTTGGCAAACACGATTTAGCAAAGAGCAGGAGCAACACATGCAAGACAAGCAACACAATGGGACATGGGTGCGGCGTTGGGTGAGCGCGGCCATGGCAGGCGCTTTCCTGGCCATGGCCCATGGGACGATGGCGCAGGCCACGCCCAAGCCACCGGAGCGGATGACCTACCAAGGCTTCCTGACGGGGGCCGATGGCGTGGCGTTGGGCAATTCGGCACCGAAGGCCTATGACGTCCTTTTTCGCATCTATGACGCCGAGCAGGGCGGGACGCTGCTGTGGGGCGAGCAACAGACGGTGACGGTGGACAAGGGCTATTTCAGCGTGTTGCTGGGCGAGGGCGCGGCCGTCAGCGGCGTGCCCAACGCCGGCATCGTGTTCTCGTCGTTGTTTACGGGCGCGACCGCCTCCGACCGCTTTGTCGGGGTCACCGTGAAGGGGATTGGGACCGGCGGGACGGACGTGGACATCCTGCCGCGGGTGCGCTTCCTGTCGTCGCCCTACGCCTACCTGGCGGCGAGCGCGGTCAAGCTGGTCCAAACCACCGGCGCGGACCTCCTGACCAGCTCGGGCAACACCGTCACCGTGAGCGGTTCCCTCGTGGCCAATGGGCTCACGGCGGGGACCATTGACGCCACCAACAGCGTCCGCGCCGGCATTCTTGCGGCCTCCACCAATATCACCACACCGGTCCTCATGGCAGGCGCCGTCACGGTGACCAATGGACTGACTGCGGGGTCCATCAGCGCAGGCGCGATAACCGCATCGTCCGTCACCTCTTCCGGATCCCTCAATGTGCCGTCCATTGCGGCGTCGGGAGCCATCACCGCCCAAGGGAACATCGATGGAGACTCGCTGAACGTGTCCGGCATCACCATCAAGGGAACGGGGGTCCTGGATCTGGGTGCGGCGCTGACCAAGGGCTTGGACAACGGAAAGATCGGCTACGGGACTTGGCAGTCGAACACCCTGTGCATTGTGGGAGGTGGACTATCGCAAGCCGCGCGCGCAACCAAGGTTTGGGGACGGCTGTCCACCCAAGGTGGGAGTCTGAACGTCAACGCGGATCAGGTCTACTATCCCATGTCGGTGTATGGGCAATCTGCGGATGGATATGGACTTCATGTCGACCGCGGCGTGATCTGCAGATCCCTGTTCCAGTTCTCCGACGCCCGCACCAAGGACGTGCTGGGCCACGCTGGCGCCAGCGCCGACTTGGAAATGCTGCGGAAGATCAAGGTCACCGACTATCAAATGAAGGGGCGAAGGCCGGGCGACCAGCGACGGTTCAAGGGCGTGATCGCGCAAGAGCTTCGCAATACGATGCCAGACGCGGTGGCGGTGGGGCCGAACATCATCCCGACCAGCCCCCGCGACGCCGTCGCCATCGAATGGGCTGGAGTTGGTCAACTGGTGACCGTCCGGCTTGGAGAGCGGCATGGTATTGGGAAGGGTGAGCGGGTTTTGATTGAGGTGGACGGTCAGGAGTCATCGGTGATCGCTGCTGAGGTTCCTAATGAGGAATCCTTTTCGTACGCCGGCGCGGGGGATGCCCCCAAAGCAGTCCGCTTGATCGGGCGTGAGGTAAAGGACTTCCTGAGCGTGGACTACCAGCAGATTTACATGACTGCGGTGAGTGCTCTACAGGAAGTGGACCGACGCCTCGGGGTCGTTGAGCAGCGTGAGGCTCGCGTGGCCGAGTTGGAGAGGAAGGCAGCCCGTGTTGATGCTTTGGACCGCGACGTTGCCGAGTTGACGAAGAAGGCTGCCCAAGTGGCTGCTCTTGAGCGCGACGTGGCGGAATTGAGGAAGCTTCTGTCCTCAATGGTGACGCCTCCAAGCCGGACCCAGGAGTCCGCTGCCGTTTCGCCGAGACCCGCATCTGCTTCAGTCGCGCAGGCTCGGTAGGGCTACCTGCGTAGCGTCGATCGAACCCGGAAGTTCCATGTATAAGCCCATGAAAACTGGCGGCGGCCTTTGGTGTGTGACCCTTGGATGCCTGCTGGCTGGCTCGGCGCTGGCCCAAGCATTGCCGTGGGAGTACAATGAGTCCCAAGGCACGCCGAATCTCCAAAGCCTCCGTGGCGTGCCCATTTCGCGGACGATGGGGGTGCCGCCGGGGTCGGACGGGCGGGGTCCGGCGGGGAATGAATCGACGGGCATCCCAGTTCCGGCGACGCCGGGGCAGTTCCGGGGCCTCTTGGTGGTGGGCGGCACGCCGGGCCTGACGTCGGCGCGGTGGACGGCGGTGAAGACGGAGGGGGTGATGGCGGCGAACACGACCGCCTACGGCTTGGAGGTAGCCAAGGCGATGCGGCTGCCACGCGGCGACGACGGGACAGGCAAGACCGTCGTGATCCAGCGCCGGGCCATGGTGGCGAACCCGTATTTGGTTCGGCAGAGCTCGCTGTTGTTTGGCGGGATCATTCTGCCGCCCACGGTGGATGAGCGCGGGGTTCAATTGACCACGGGCTCTGGGGTTTCGTACTGGTTGGAGGAGCCCTTCACGACCAATAACCATGCGGGGGCGGGGTATTACTGGAGCCCGCATTCCCGGAAGGTGCATGCCATCCAGTCCGGCCCGATCGAGGTGACGTGGGTGAAGGCGACGCCGTACACGGTGGCCACGTTGCCCACCTATGTGAACACGAAGGGCACGCAGAGCTTCATGACGAATGGCGCGAGCATCTTCCTGCTCTACACGGATCGGCAGATCGTGTCGGGCGCGCCGGTGAAGCCGCCGCGCAACATGTACTGGACGCAGAAGGGCTTCCAGGGCACGGGCAAGGCGATCGTGGTGCCCACGGGGCGGGTGGGCGCGGTGAACATCGTGTACAACAGCGCGTTCCCGAGGACGGTGGCGAAGGAATACAAGGGCATTGGGGATACCAGCCCGACGGACGGCAGCACCAACGCGCCGCTGCAGGAGCTCCGGACGCTGTGGTACGAGCAGCAGCTTGGGACGATCTACGCGTACAACCAGGAGGGGCGCGTCTTCGTCGAGATGCTGGGGGATTCCCGGGCTGACGGGACGTTGGTGCCGCTGGGATTTGAGATCGTGGACGTGGTGCAACAGCCGGTGCCCAAGGACGTGCAGGTGGACCTGGGCGAGCGATTGGTGCCGCCGGACAACGAGAGCCCCGACGACCTGGATCCCGAGCCGTTGATCCAGCCCACGGGGATTACGTACGCCTACATGTACAACACGGGCACGGGCAAGCGGACGGCGTACTACGCCACGCGGGAAACGTTGAACCTGAACGACTACCTGGTGCACTGGATGGAGGAGGGCGTGGCGGGCATTCGCTGGCCCAAGCACTTTGGGCGCTACCAACTGTCGTGGCCGCGCGACATCGGCCGTTACAGCCTCTACGTGAGGCCCGAGGTGGCCACCGAGCGGGAGGCCCAGGCCACGTCGGTCCTGATCGACGCGCAAAACGCACCGGTCATCGAGTACCAGGATCCGTGGGACCGGCCCCGGGCCCAGTTCACGTCGGACTTCCGCTTTTACACGCACCTCGACTCGAACTTCCCCGTGCATCGGTCCCTGATCCGGTACACGTCGGGCGACCAGGTCGGCTTCGAGCGGGTGTTCTCGTGGTTCGTCGCGAACCTTCGGACGACCAACTACGCGGGCAACGTGGTGGTGACGAACCTCACGGCGTGGACCGGCACCACGCTGGAGTGGCCGGATGCGCTCTCGGCCCCGCAGGTGGTCAACCAGACGGTGGACGTGGGGGCGCGGATCCAGCCGCCGGCCGGCGAGCTGGGGAGCCGCGACGGCGACACTTATCTGGCGGGGTACGTCAACCTGCAGGTGGGCGATTCCCTGAACATGGAGGCGTACAAGGATCCGTTTGCCGTGGGCTTCGACGAGGCGGCGTCGGGGGCGATCATCCCCGTCAATGCGATCCCGGGCCGCAACCTCCTGGAGGTTTGGTGGTTCAGGCAGGGCAACGCGAGGGCGGGGCTCAACACGGGCAACACCGAGCGGGGCTTTTCCACGACGCGGTGGCCGTCGGCCGTGGGGCGTTACACGATCCAATGGCCCGTCGCGCCGCGGGAGATCGTCCTCGCCAGCAAGCTGGGCGGCATCGATGCCCGCATCGAGGAGGCCGGGGGCACCATCTACGTCCAAAACAACCCATCCGCCCGTGGCTACAACCCGAACGAGGAACACGCCGTCATGAGCGGCGGGGTGCCCTTTGCCACGCGGGATGACCTGAACCTGCTGGGCTCCACGGCGGCGACCTACTCGTCGCACCCGTTTGTCCTGGTGGCCTACGAGGCCTTCGATGGCCGCCCGGCGATGGCCACGTACAAGGTGCTGCGCGAGAAGCCGGAGGCCGGCTGGGTGTTCGACTACGTGGTGCCGGCGGGGCAACTGCTCCAGCCGCCGCCGCCGCTGACCTTCCTCCAGAAGCCCACCTCGGGCACGGGCGACACCACCGTGAGCAGCAACTACGAGCCCGCCCAGCCCGAGCGCGACCTGCCGGGTGGATGGCTGGCGTCCGATGCCTCGGGGTCCTTCGGGCACTACCCCAAGTTCACCTACCAAGACCGCCAGCAGAACACGTGGGTGTACCGGGGTCCCCACGCGGGCCTGCCGGTGTTGAAAGCCGGCACCTACAACCCGGACACCGGCGACATCGCGGCGTTGCCATCGGCCACGGTGGTGGTGGGCTCGCCCTTCCGCCTGGCAATCCATGCCTCGCGACAGGACGAGTTCCTCGCGTTGACGGTGACGGATGCGCCTGAGTGGGTGGCGGCCTCGGGCATGGGCTTTGCGGGCACGGCCCCTTCGGGAAGCGTGGGATCCTACCCGGTGACCTATGTGGTGCGCGACCTGTACGACGACTCGGCGACCACCAACACGGTGTCGTTGACGGTGGCGGCCTCGGGCGTGGCGTCGGTGCAGGGGCCTCTCGCTGTCACTAGCACCAACCGGTACACGGGCTCCGTCATCACCTTCACCAATCGCGCCCCGTTCCTCGCGCGGTCGCCGAACGGGGCCAACAGCTTCACGATGCGGTATTACTACAAGACCGAGGCGTCGTTCGCGTGGCCCGGGATCGCGAAGCCACCGGCCACGGGCAGCATCGTGCCGTACCTCCGGCCGCTGGACGGCCAGACGGGTGCCTACGTGGGCGATGCGGCTGCGGCCACCACGGCGTCGTTGGACATCGTGTATCGCCCGTTCTGGCCGGAGCGCGACCCCGCGGACTCTTCGAAGCCTGTGGCGACGTTGCCGTTCGCTGGGACGTTGATGACGCCGAAGCTGGGCTTGCCCGGGGTCAAGGACTTCAAGACGGCGCACCTGTTGTACCAACAAAGCATTGGGGCGGACGTGCGCGCCGCGCGGCCGGCGGCGGTCTTGCATGACGCCACGCGTGCGAAGTTTGCGGACATTGGAAGCGCGTTCACGGGCCTCGGGCCGGTGCCGTCCAGCATCCCGGCGGGCATCAACAAGACGTTGTACCAGGGCAAGTACTACTTCCCGAACCTGCCGCCCCACCTGGGGTCGCGGGTGTACATCGACCC
>JBJSZF010000009.1:0-4220 GCA_046090125.1 Verrucomicrobiota bacterium | reverse complement strand
CCATGTGGAAGTGCCCGGAGTTCTGCTCCTTCTCGCCGAGCAGGACGGTTTCGGAGGGCTCGCGGACGTCGTTTTCGCGGACGGTCTTGTCGCCGGCCCCGAGGATGCGGAGGAAGGCCATTTCCTCCGGGGTAAGGCGCTGCTTGTAGAGGTCGTTCCAGCCATTCATGAGGTAGGTGCGCTGGGCGAAGTCGGCGGGATGGGTGTTGCTGGAGACGAGGGAGGAGCCGCCGCCGATCTTTTGGCGGGGCGGGTCGGCCGGGCAACGGAGGATGCGAAGCTCCTTGTAGTAGGGCAGGGCGGCGGTGGGCCATCGGTTGGTGACGGCGCGCGAGGGAAACTTCTCGTGGTTGTCGTCGGTGTACATCCGGATGGCGAGGCCGAGCTGGCGCTCGTTGTTGACGCAGGCGATGCGGCGGGCGGCGTCCTTGGCGCGTGCGAGGGCGGGCAGGAGCATGCCCGCAAGGATGGCGATGATGGCGATGACGACGAGGAGCTCGATGAGGGTGAAGGCGCGGTGGAGCCGCCTGGGCTGTCCCAAGGTTGCTGCGCTTCCCGCCTCGTCCCGTCTTTGCAAGTGCACGTTCATGCTGACCCCATCCTGAGGGGGAAGGTTACCCGGGACGCCCGGTTGCCAAGCGTGGCGTTGGGGCGGCGTGATGCGGGCCTCGCCTTTCGGAGCGGGGGATGCCAGCGTGGCAGCATGACGGCGGCAGCGTTCTTGCGGGTCCTTGCGCTCGGGCTCGCGCTTCAGTGGGTGGCCTCGCCTCGTGCCCGGGCCGTCATCGCCTTTTCCACGTTCCACCCGGAGTCGTACCAGCAGGAGCCCGTGGCGTTGGGGGGCGGCGGTTGGACATGGACGGGGCGGTTCGGGCCGTTCGCGGCCGTGCCCATCGGGCCGTCATCCTTCATCACAGCCGCCCATGTCGGCCAATCGGTCGGGACCATCTTCACGTG
The DNA here is from genome assembly GCA_046090125.1 of Verrucomicrobiota bacterium. Classification (GTDB taxonomy): domain Bacteria; phylum Verrucomicrobiota; class Verrucomicrobiia; order Limisphaerales; family UBA9464; genus UBA6176. The sequence continues at coordinate 3,263 of JBJSZF010000009.1, read as the reverse complement.
GAATGGCCAGACCTTTCGCACGGTGGGCGGGGAGACGGACCCGCAGTCGGACCTGCGCGTGTGGCATGTGTGCGGTGCGTTCCCGGGGTTTGCTCCGCGGGTGACGTCGGACCTCCGCGAGGGGGATGGCATCGTGGTGATCGGCCGGGGGACGGGTCGCGGCAGCGGGGTGCTGGTGGATCGAGGAGCCGGGCCGGAGCTGGCGGGATGGAAATGGGGTGCGAACGACGGCGTGCTCCGGTGGGGCACCAACACGGTGGATCAACTCGTGGACGGCACCGAGGTGGGCCTTTACGGGCCCGTGGTTTTGTTCGACTTCGACGGGGATGCCGGGGACGACGAATGCACGGTGTCGGTGGGCGACTCCGGTGGCCCGGTCTGGGTGCAACGCGGCAACGAATGGCAACTGGCTGCCATCAACTTCGCGACGGACAGCGAGTTCCGTACGGCGCCCGATGGCCCCACGCTTCAAGGCGCCCTCTTTGATTTTCGCGGGCTTTACCAGCGGGGCGCGGGCGGCACGTGGGACCTGGTGCCCATCGACGGGGACGGCCCGGCTCCCGCGACGTCCGTGTCCACGCGGATCTGGCCGCGGCGGCAATGGCTGGACGCGGCCCTCCAACGTGCGCCCGGTCCCGCCAGCCTGCTGTCGTCGGTCCGGATCGAGGGCCCGTTCTCCCCGGCATCGGGCGTTTCGCACGACGCCGTCCGGCGCGAGTTCCGCATCAACGTCGGCCTGGGCAACGCGTTCTTTCGCGTGACGGGTCCGGCGGGCCCGATCCTCCGTGACATCCGGATCGAGGGCTCCCGAGTGGTGGTGCGCTACGACTGACGGCTTCGGGCCAACCGCAGGGCGTTGCCCACGACGATGAGGTCGCTCAGGCCCATGGCGGCCGCGCAGAGGGCGGGGCTGACCAGTCCTGCGGCGGCGAGGGGCACGGCGGCCGCGTTGTAGAAGAACGCCCAGAAGAGGTTTTGCCGGATGGTGCGCAACGTGGCTTCCGCCAAGTCCAGGGCGTCCACCACGCCATCCAACGGGGCTCCCAGCAACACCACCCCGGCGGCCTCGCGGGCCACGTCCGTCGCCCGTGCCACCGCCATCCCAAGGTCCGCCGCCGCCAACGCCGGCCCGTCGTTGATCCCGTCCCCCACGAATGCCACCACGCGTCCCTCGCGCCGCAGCGCCTCGATGCACGCGACCTTGCCTTCCGGACGGACGCCGGAGCGCACCTCCGCCGGGTCGATCCCCGCCTCGCGCGCCACGGCCAACGCGACCTCGTGGCGGTCGCCAGACACCATCCCCACGCGCACGCCGCGCGCGCGCAGTCGTTGCACGACGGCCCGCGCCTCCGGCCGGCCGGCGTCTTGCAACCCAAACGCCGCGACGCCCCGGCCATCGAGTGCCATCACGACGGGCGTGGCTCCCCCGGCCTCGATCTCTCGCACCGCCTCCGCGAGCGGGCCCCCGATGGCTCCCGCCGCAGTGCCCGCGACCCATGCAGGCGATCCCAGCATCATCCGGCGGCCTCGCCACGTGCCCCGAAGGCCCGAGCCTGGAGTCTCGCCCCAATCTTCGAGTGACTCCCGAGCGTCCGTCAGGGTTGCCAAGGCGCGGGACAAGGGATGGCTGGACCCGGCCGCCAGCGTTGCCACGAGTCGCGCCACGTCGCATTCCGAAAGCCCGGCGCCTTCCACGAAAACCTTTTGAACGCCCACGGTGGGAATCCCGCGCGTCAACGTCCCGGTCTTGTCGAACAACACCATGTCCAGCCGCCCGCACGTCTCGAGGGCGTGGGCGTCGCGGACGAGAATGCCGCGTCGCGCGGCCGCGTTGACTCCCGCCATCAGGGCCACCGGCGTCGCCAAGCCCATCGCGCACGGGCACGCCACGACCAACACCGCGCAGGCCACGTACACCCCCGTCGCCCAGGGCGTGGCGGGCAGGTGGGACATCCACAGCGCGCGCGACAAGCCCCCGTGCACCTCGCGCATCCATTCCGGGGCCAGCCCCCACGCAAGGGCGGTGGCCGCCGCCACGAGCACGACCGCCGGGACAAACACCGCGCTGACCCGGTCCGCCATGCGTTGCACCGAGGCCCGCGTCGCCTGGGCGCGCCGCACCATCTCCGCGATGCGCGCCAAGGCCGTGTCCTGTCCCATCGCCCGTGCCTCCACGACGAGGCGGCCGTCCACCACGACGGTCCCCGCACAGACGTCGTCGCCCGGCCCGCGTCCCACGGGCACCGACTCGCCCGTCAGCATCGACTCATCCACGGCGCACCGTCCTTCGAGGACGCGGGCGTCCACCGGGACGCGGTCTCCCGGTCGCAGTACCAGTCGGTCGCCGAGGGCCAACGCCTCGACGGCGACCTCTTCCTCGTGGCCGAGGGTCGTCAAGCGCCGGGCCCGGGACGGCGCCAGCGTCAGGAGGGCTCGCAGGGCCGCCCCGGCCCGGGCGGACATGCGACGCTCCAAGTGGTGGCCCGTCCCCACCAGCGCGAGCAACGCGACGGATTCCGTGAAGAACAGGTGGCCGTGCGCGCCCAACGCGAGGGCCGGGAAACTATATCCCAGCGCCGCCGCCATCCCGAGGCTCACGAGCGTGTCCATGTTGGCTCCGCCTGCGCGGAGTTGGTTCCATGCGCCCCGGACGAATGGACGTCCGAGCACCCACGCCACGACGGCCGCGACGGCCGCCGAGAACCATTGGAACGTGGGCTCCATGCCCCAGCCGAGGATCCAGTCCCCCACGCCCAAGACGACGAGGCCGGGCAACCCGACCGTCCATGCCGCGCCCCACGAGCCCTGCGCTTGCCCCTCCACGTCACCCGCTGCGGACGGTTGGGCGGCGAGCGACTGGGCTGGGTAGCCCGCGTGGCCCAGCGCCTCCGTCAACGCGGCGTCGGAGGCCACGGCGCCCGGCGTCCAGGTGGCCCGGGCCGTCCCGGCGTCCAGGTCCACCTCGGCATGGTTCACGCCGGGCACCGCCAGGAGGACGTCCGTGACGCGCCGGGCGCAGTTGCCGCACGTCATACCCTCCACGCGCAGACGCGAGGCCACGCCGCGCGGGGCAGGGCCCGGCTTGGGGCCGGGGCCTTGCCCGCGCGGGCGAAACGCGATGCTCGTCTCGTTCATTTCCTCAGCCTGCCGCAGGGCCAAGACGCGGGCGAGGCGAGACATCGGCGGGGAGCGGGGAGCGGGGAGCGGGGAGCGAGGAGCGAGGAGCGAGGAGCGGGAAGCGGGAAGCGGGGGGCGGGGGGCGG
>JBJSZF010000008.1:0-5585 GCA_046090125.1 Verrucomicrobiota bacterium | reverse complement strand
CTTGGGGGCATCGGCGCGGAAGAACGACTCGCTGACCAACAATCCGCCGGCCGGCGCGGCGGGCAACGGCTGGACTTGCTTGCGGAACACGATGGCGGGGCCGCCTGCGGTGAAGGTGAACTGCCCGTCTTCCACCTTGCTCTCGTGCTTGGGCGCCTCGAAGGGCAAGTCCAGCACCGCCAGCGCGAGCATCATCTCGGTGAAGCCCCGCGCCGCCTGCGCCACGTTGGTGGACAGGAACGCCCCCTTGCCATCCCACGCCGCAAGGTCCTTCCAAAACCCGTTGATGGGCACCAGCGCCGCATCCTGTCGCTCGATGGGCAGCCGATGGTAGTTGTTCTCGGCCCACTCGCGCGTCCGGCCCAACGCCCGGTGGTAGGCATCCCCGAGGGCCTCCTTGCGCCGCTCCAACACGCGGCCCATTTCCAAGCGGTCCGCCCCGTCCCGTTGCGCCGCGAAGAACAAGGACTCGTCGGCCAACTTCGCATCCTGGGCCTTCGCGAGGGCCGGGCCATTCGCGCTGGCCGTCCTCTTGTCCTTGGCCAACTCACCCCCCGACCGAGCCAAACCAAACCGCCGGCCCATCTCGGGCTCGGCCGGCCGTCCTGCGAGGCCCCCTGCGCCGCCCCCGAAGGCGCCCGCCGGTGCCGGGGGAGCCATGGGCTTGCCCGCAACCATGAGTCCCGACGCCGGCGCATCCGCCGACGCCTGTTCCAGCTCCATCAGGCCACGCTCCGTGCCCGCCGCGCGCCCGGCCATGGCCCGGCCGCGCAACGCTGTCTCAAACATCCGCCCCAGCCCCTCGGGATCCGGCGGCAACAGTTCCCAAAGCTCCCGAAGATGCCGGGCCTCGGCCTCCCGACGAGCGTCCAGCCGCCGCCCCAGCAACGCCCGCTCCGCCATGTTGAGCCGCGCGTGCGCCCACGGCTCCAGGTGCCGGGACAGGTCCATGCCGAGCAGGTACTCGTCCATGAACGTCTTGTCCTTCTTGTTGGCCAGGTACGGGCGGACCACCTCGGCGAAGAACGCCGGGTCCTTGCGCTCGAGGAACAGGTTCAGCTCGTGGCAGGCAAACTCCGAGTAGCGCGCGCGCTTCTCCTCCGCCGACAACGACGGCCAACGCGTCACGAATCCGAACTGCGCCAGGGTCGCGTCCGGCCGCATCGACGAGAACAACGCGTGGATGGCGGCGACGGTGTCGTACACCTCGATGGCCGCGCCGCCCGTCGCAGGCATCGTGAGGACGGTTCCCTTCGCCACCAGTTCCACCTGCTGGCGCTCCACCGCGCCGCCCGCCGTGTCCATGGGACGCGCCAGGCGCAGGTCCCGCAGCCGCGTCACCTTGCCGGGCACGACATGGGCCGACCACGCGGCCTGCTCGCCGTCCTCCACGAGGACCTGCACGAACTGGCGGTCGCCCAAGGCCGACGCCGGCACCTCCAGCCGCCCCTGCGCGTCCGGCACGAGGTTCCACAATGCCGGAGACGGCTCCGCGAGGAAGTCGATGTTGGGGTCCGTGCCTCCCGCCGACCGTTCCAAGGCGTCGGCCATGGCGGCCGCCATCTTGGCGGCGGCGCGGTCGCCCGTCGTCTGCATCGCCCGCAGCCCGGCGAGGACCTCCACCGCCTGCCCGTCGGTCTCGCGCTTGTCCCATGGGTTCAGCAACAGGCCGGGGCGGGCCAGCATGTTGCCCGGGAACTTCGCGGCATACCGCCGGTCCAGGATGTAGCGATGCTCGTCGCCGATCTCGCGCCCGCCTGAATACAGGTTCGGAAGCCGCTCCGGCACCGCCACCTCCCCGCCGCGCATCCCGCCGGCCAACGACGCAAACAACGACCAAGGCGGCCGGAAGCGCCCGGCGGACACGTGGACGCGCGTGCGCGGCGTCGCGTTCCGCACCTGCACAACAAGGCGGTTGGTCTCCACGGAGACCGTCGCCAGGACGGGCCGCACCTGCACGGCCTCGAGCCGCCGCATCGTCCCAACGATCCAACGTCCCACGGGCGCCCCGGCGGCCACCCGCACGTCCATCTCGCGGAAGCCCCGGTGCCGAACCCGCAGCCGGTAGTCGCCCGGCTCCAGCCCGCGCACCGTGACCCGTCCGGCGTCCAGCGTGGCCGCGCCGGATCGGTCCGACACGGGCCTGCCGCCGCGCATCTCCACGAGCGACACGTCGCCGTCGGCGAGGTCGCCTTCCCAGGGCAGCTCCAGGGGTTGCCCCGCGAGCAGATGCCAGGCGGGCGGCCAGTTCCGGAGGCTCGTCTCGGGCGCCAGCTCGGCCGGCGGCGCGCCCGACGCCAAGCGCGCGACCACGCGCTCCACGCCCTCCAACGTGCCCAGGTCCACCCGCCCCTCGGCGTCGGTCCGAACGGGCACGGTCTCCGTGAGGCCAAACCCCTGCCGGGTCACCACCAACTCCACCACCTGATCCGGCATGGGCTCGCCGTTGCGCCCAAGGACCTCCAGCGAATGGCCGGCCGCGTGCCGCACGAAGTGGGCCGCCGCGACGCCCGGCGTCGGGTCCGTGGCGTTGACCTTCCATTCCTTGCTGGCGGACACGGGCCGCTTCTCGCCGCCCGACGTCAAGTGCGCGACCTTGCCGGACAAGGTCACGGAAAGCGTCGCGAGACGGTCCGGCACGCGGAACAACTGCGTGTGGACGCCGGACACGCCGAGGCCGGCCGCCGGGCGCTCGAGGGTGGACGTGATGCCGTCGTGGGTCGTGGACAGGATGCGCAGCACGGGCTCCTCGACGAGCCCGGAGGCCACCTGCTCGCCGTTGAGGCGCAGGATGGGACGGACGACGAGCGTGGCCTCGCGCCCGGCCAGCAGTTGCTCGCGCTCGACGTGGAACCGCGCGTCCAGCTCATAGGCCTCGCCCGCGTGGTCGAAGGTCGTGAGGCTGGCGAAGTTGCCCTGCGGGTCCGAAATCACCACGGGCCTTCGGCCGGGCGCGGCGGTGAACGGCACCTGGATGCGGCCCGTCTCGTTGGCGGGGATGCGACGCCCGTCGAGCCACGCCACGGCGTTGGTCACTGGCTGGCGCGCCTCGTCGAGCACCAGCAACTCCACGCCGGCCGCCCCGGGTTGCTGCAACGCGGTGTACTGTCCCGACCGGATCAATGCCCGCGACGAACGGCCGCCTCCGATGAACTCCACCAGCCAGGCCCCGCGACGCCCCTTCAGCTCCGGGAACGAAAACGTCCGCTCCACGCGGCGAAACGGCGACGGGTCGCCCTCGTGCGCCTGCTCGATGTTGGCCACGAGGCCCTCCACGGGCAGGTCCGTGTTCAACGCCCGCCCCTGCGCGAGGTAGTAGCCCAGGGTGTTGACCTCGTGCACCCGCACCAGCAGGCGCGACGTGTTCTTGAGGTGGACCTTCACCGACACGTCCGCGCCCGGTGCGACGAAGGCGGGGTTCGTGGGCGACAGGTCGATGTCCACCCGGTCCCGCAGGGCCTGGTACGCGGACGGCGACAACATCGACGCCCACTTCTCGGGCTCGCCCTTGCCCGACGTGATCTTGGCCTCGGCAAAGGCGGCCTTCACCCACGTGTCCCGCAGCCACTCGGTCCACGGTTCCCACGCCTCGTCGTCGGCGGCGAAGTGGAGGAAGAACTCGCGGACCAACGGCTCCTCGGCCGACACGGGCGGCAGCCCGAGGGCGAGATCTCCGAACGCGGCGTTCACATCGACGGGGTGCCGGCCGCCATCCGACTCCTGCAACAGGCGTGGGCTCACCCATGGGAACGGGCGCGGCAGCTTGAGGTACTCGACGAAGCGGGCGCGGTCCCAGGTGCCCCGGGCGCGGTCCAGTTGGAGCCGCCCGTGCAGGACGTGCGCCTTGAGGCTGTTGAAGCGCGGCGGCAGGTCCTTGGCCAAGGCCCAAACCCGGCCCAGCCAGGCCTCGCGCTCGACGGGGTCCAGCTCGCCGTCCACGTCCGCGCCCGGGGCGAGCCTGCGGATGCGCTCGTGCACGTAGGCATCCTGCGTCGCCACCACCGGGGCGAGCTCGCGCAGCCGGTCCAGTTGGCCGGGCAGCAACATCCGGTGCACCTCGAACTCGCCGAAGCCGCGGCTGCCCTCGGCCCGGAGGTCCTCCGCGACCAGCTCCACGAGGCCCGGCGTCGAAGGCCAACGCAGCCGCTGGAGCAACGCGCGCCGCTGCGACGGCCGCAGGGCGCGCTTCTCGCGCACCAGCAACTCCAGGATTTCCTCCGACGCCCCGCCGAGGTCGTCCGACGCCAGCACGCGGTTCAGGAAGGCGTCCCGGGAAATGCGCGCCGGGTCGAGGGTGGCGGGGAGGTCGGGCGGGCGGTCGGGCAGCACCTGGACGTGGGCGAGGTGCGGGCCGAGTTGCTCGCGCAGGTAGGCGAGGGTTTTCTGGGGATCCTTCGCGTGCGCCAGCAGGGCCTCGCGGTTCAGGATCTCGCGTCGCAGCGCCGAGTCCGGGAAGCGCTTGCCCCAGGCGTCGAGCACCTCGCCCAGCCGCTGGGCCTGGCCCGTGTTCTGCCAGTGCAGGGCATGGAAGAAATAATGCTCCTCCGTCCCCGGGACGAGCCGCGCCAGCACGGACTCCCGGTCCTCCGCGAGGACAAAGGCCTCCACGAAGCCTGGCCCCTCCGCCGCCCACAACCGGACCGCCACGCACAGCCCGCCCAACGCCCGCGCCCACAACGTCTTCATGCTCGTTCCCATTTCCGGGCGCGCCGCCCCTGCCGCGCCCCTTCGGATGACGCACGAGGCGGGCCTTTGTTAGGAGAAACTTCGCCCGGCGGGCCGGCACGCCCCGCGCGCATCGGCCCGATGCGAGCATGAAGGCCCACCCACGCGGGATGGCAAGCCCGGCGTGCCCGCGCGACGGGGCGGGGGAGCGGGGAGTGGGGAGCGGGAGGCGGCAGGCGGGAGGCGGCAGGCGGGGACTGGGACGAAGGCAGGCTTGGGACTGAGGGGACGTTACATGCTCGTGATTCGGATGCTGTTTTTGTCCCGGTTTCTCGATCCAGTGATTCGAGGCAACCTCAGCTCTTGGATTGGCTCACCCGCCAGGCGCGGCCTTGGGCGGTGAGGCGGTATCTTTGGAGGCGGCTTTGGGGCTTGTCGGCAATGGTGCGCTCAACGTGACCTCCCTGAAGCGCTGGCTGGAGATAGCGTTCCTCGAAGTTAGCCCGGCCTTTGAGGTCGAGGCGTTCCTGGATTTCCAACCGCGTCATCTCGCCGTCCAACACGCGGATCAGGCGCTCCACTTCCCGGCTGACTTGTCCCGTGACTTGCCCTGTGACTTGCCCTGTGACTTGCCCTGTATCCTGTGGGCTGACTTCCGGCGCCGGTCGCCAGAGGGTTTGGATGAAGCTGGCGCCGTCCTGGTGGAATTCCGGTGCCCGTAGTCCCGCGCTGCGGCAGCGGGCAATCATGTCGAGCGTGCCGGTGCCGGCCTGCTCGATGTAGCCGGCGAGGAACAACGGTCCGGCCAGCAGCGGATTCCGCGGAATGGACGCATGGGGACGGGTGAGTCGCTCGGGGGTTAGCGAGGCGGGCAGTTCGCCGGGATTCCACACTTCCAGGCGGTCGGTGAACAGCATGAC
>JBJSZF010000007.1:0-11399 GCA_046090125.1 Verrucomicrobiota bacterium | reverse complement strand
TGCCCGTGAGCCCATCCTCCCGGATGGGAGGGCCCTTTCCTCGTTTTGAAATCCTCTTCGACTGCCGCTTCTAGGTTGAATGAGGGATGGGGGAGGGTTCCCAGACCATTCCTGAAGGACCCAAGCCGATGCACGAGGGTTCAACAGGTGGCACGACGCGCCGCAACCACCGCACGACGTGCCGCAACGACCGCACGACGCGCCGCAACGACTGCACGACGCGCCGCAACGACCGCACGACGCGCCGCAACGACCGCACGACGCGCCGCAACCACCGCACGATGCGTCGCAACGACCGCACGATGCGTCGCAACGACCGCACGACGCGCCGCAACGACCGCACGACGCGCCGCAACCACCGCACGACGCGCCGCAACCACCGCACGACGCGCCGCAACGACCGCACGACGCGCCGCAACGACCGCACGACGCGCCGCAACCACCGCACGACGCGCCGCAACGACCGCACGATGCGCCGCAACGACCGCACGATGCGTCGCAGCGAGAGGCTGGGACAACCCCGAGGGGAGCGACGATGGGCGGGAGTGCAGTTCCTTCGTCCCGTGCGTGAAGCCCTCAGTCGAGGACAAGGTGGGCACGCGGGGTTGTGATGCGGGCCCACATCGAACGCCGATGCCGCATGTCCCGTGGTCCGGGTCAGGCGACCTGGCCTACAGCCCTCAGAACGTCACCACGAACTTACCCGCTGTTGGGCCCTTGGATGCGGGTCCAAGAGCCCACCTGCCATCCGAAGCCCGGGCTCCATGCGGGGAGTCCTCGCCCCAGGCCTTGACGGCGTGCGTGGAGGACCTGGCTTCGGGCGCCTCAAAGTCTGGCGTGGACCGCCTTCCGCGCGGCCAAGATGGCCTCCACACGCTCGACGTCGCCGGGCATGTCCACGCCGATCCCCTCGTGGTCCACGCGGGCCACGGCGATGCGGATGCCGTGCTCGAGGGCGCGGAGTTGCTCCAGCTTTTCGGCCAGCTCGAGGGGCGACGGCGGCCAGGAGACGATGCGTTGCAGGGCGTCGCTCCGATACCCGTAGATGCCGAGGTGCCGGAGGTACGGGAACGCGTGCAGCCTGGCCGTGGCGTCCGAGCCTGCGGTGTCGCGGAGAAAGGGAATGGTGCTGCGCGAGAAGTACAACGCGTGCCCGTCCACCCCCACCACGACCTTCACGACGTTGGGGTTGTCGAGGTCGCGTGCCTCCTGGAATGGGGTAGCGGCGGTGGACATGTCCGCCGATTGGAGGAGGCCGGCGACGGCGTCGATGACGTCGGGGTCCATGAGGGGTTCGTCACCCTGGATGTTGACGCAGGCGTCGGCCCCAAGCCGGGCGGCGGCCTCGGCGATGCGGTCGGTGCCCGAGGGATGCTCGGGCCGGGTCATCTCGACGCGCGCGAAGGTGCGGGCGACATCGGCGATGCGCGGGTCGTCGGTGGCGACGACGACGTCGGCGAGGGTGCGGGAGAGACGGCAACGCTCGACGACGTGTTGGACGAGGGGCTTGCCGGCGATGAGGTGGAGGGGCTTGCCCGGGAAGCGCGTGGAGGCGTACCGGGCGGGGATGATGCCGACGATGCGCATGGGCGGCGGGTCAACGAGCCTCGCGGACGCGCACGGTGTAGCCGCGGGCCTTGTCGTTGAGGGAGGTGAACCGGACGGTTTCCTGGGTGTTCTCGGTGAAGATGACGTCTTGCCACGGGGTGTCGTCGCCGGTGCCAAAGCCCTGGGCGTCCTTGAACACGCATTGGACCTGCACTTGGATGCGGCGGTTGAGGCGATTGCGGAGGTTGGCGGCGACCTCAAGGCGGCCGTCCTCGAGCACGCGCTCCTGCATGCCGGTGCAGGTGATGGAGCGCTGTGCGCCGTAGTCGGCGGCGATGAACTTGGCCTGGTTTTCGAGGGCGTACTTGCTGGTGTTCTTGGGCGGGTACGGGCCGCCTGGGTGGCCGGTGACGACGGTCTGGGTGGCGCTGCTGATGGATTGGGCCGCGGGGCGGCAACCTAGGAAGAGCGCGCCGGCCACGAGGGCGGCGACGGCTGCGGCGATGGGACGGGGTGACGGCAGGCGCGAAGTTTTCATGGCATGAATGCTGTTGAAAGGTGGGGCGGAGAACAGTTGGCGAGTGTCTCAGGGTCGGTCGGAAAGGAAGAGGACGGTGTCGCGGGCTCCCTCGGCGACGGTGAATGAAACGTCGCGGGAGAGGGTGGTGTTGCCGGCTGCGTCGAGGAACTGTGCGGTGAGGGTGTGTGGGCCGGGGGGCAGGCGGAGCGCGGTGAAGCCGAGGAGGTTGGGGAGGTTATCCCATGCGCGCGTGTCAGCGGCGGGGGTGGTGGCGGCGCTGATGATCTTGCCGACGAGTCCCGCGACGAGGAGGCCGGCTCCGACCTCGTCGGCGACGGTGTTGCGACCGGCGGTGCCGGCAAGGATGGCTCCGGAGAGAATGGCGGCGTTGCCAAAGGAGTCCGTGGAGCCCTTGAAGACGGCCTTGTTGGCGAGGACGTGGTCCATGACGCGGCCGCCGCGGGTGGTGGCTTGGAAGGTGAGGTCGTCGGCCGGGCGCGCGGTCCACGAAGAGCCCTTCGAGACGAGGCGAAGGGAAGCGGAGCGCGCATGCCCGGCGCGGAAGCGGAGCTCCTCGTTGTAGTCGCCGGTGGCGTACTTGGTGGGGCCGCTGCCGAGCTCGAAGAAGACGAGGACGTTGGCCTTGGGGTCGTAGTTCGGGAGTTGCCCGAACCGGGCGTTCTTTTGGGCGCGTGCCAACGCGTCGGCCCCGCTGCCACCCAGCTTGGTGGTCACGAGGCCGTCGAGGTAGTCGAGGAGGGCGTAGTCCGACTGGTATTGCTCGTTTTCGGCGTCGGAATCCTGGAGCTGGGCGGAGCGGAAACAGGCGCGGGCGTTGTCGGGTTCGCCGTCCATCCAGTACAGGATGCCGCGGTAGTAATAGGCCATGACGCGCTCGTGGGGTTCGCCGCGGAAGTTCTTGGAGGACTCGGCGCGGAAGAGGTTGCGGGCCTGCTTGGCGGTGCGGTCGCCGGAGGTCAGGCCGCCGAGGGTGGTGACCGCGTCGTCGAGGAGGGGCTTGGCCTCGGCGAACTGTGCCAGGCGCATGTGGTCGGAGGCGGATCTGTACGCTTCGAGAAGCCGGTCGCGTCCGGCCGGGCGCCCGTTGGTGGCGCAGCCGGTGGCCAGCCCCACGAGCACCAAGGCGAGGAGGACAAGACGCATGGGTTGGGAAGGCATGCCGACAGGGGCGGCGCGGGTCAGCGGTAGGCGGCGTCGTCGAGGCCCTGCTTCTTGATCTCGGCCATGTCCTCCCAAACGATGGCGCTCGTGCGGGCATCGACGAGCTGGAAGGTGTAGAGGACGTAGTCGCTGACGCCGCGGGCGTTCTTGGTGGTGGCGCCGTCGAGCTTGCCGGTGAGGAAGTAGTCGGCTCCTTGGAACTCGACGACATTGGGGTTGGCGGAGCTGGTGACCTGGCCGGACTGCTTGAGCTGGCGTTCCTGCTCGAGGGCGGTCATGCGCTCGCGGGCGAGGAAGGTGACCTTGCCGCGGGCCTGGGAGTTGAGCCGAGCCCGGATGCGGGCGAGGAGGATGTCCTTGTTGATGGCGAAGCGGGTGTTGTTCTCGATGGGGAGCAACACGACGCGGGGTTGACCTTGGGCCTGCGCGACCTGCGGCACCTCGAGGATGCCGCGCGCCATCTTGTCGGTCACGGACACGATGTCCTGGGACTCGACGCCGGTGCCGGCCACGAAGCCCTGTTCGTCGGCCTTCATGACGGTGACGCCAGTGCCGGAGGGATTGCGGACGCCGCTGGAGGCGCAGCCCGAGATCAGGAGGGCGGCTGCGAGGGCGACGGGGAGGGACAAGGGGGATAGGAAACGATGCATACTCGTTGGTGGCGGAGGTTGCGGACGACGGCTTGGGGGGTCAATGACGGGAAAACGGGGCCTGGGGCGCGCGCGTCAGGGATGGCAGGGGCGAGGGTTGCGATGTTGGCCCGGGCGCTGCGCGAGACGCGGCGTGTTCACGATGGCGGGGCGGACGGGCAGCGGTGCGGGGCTATTCAGGGGTCCTAGGCTTCGGCGGCTGCCGTTTCCTGGTGTCGTTGTGGGGAGGCATCGCCACCGGAGTGGATGCTGGGGATGTCAGCGACGGCGACGGCGGGGTCCTCCCACACTTTCACGGGCTGGTAGAAGGTGTCGCGCTGGACGGGGAGCCGGCCGGCCTCGCGGATGGCGCGGACCAGGTCCATTTCGGCGGTCATCTGCGGCGTCTTGGCTCCGGCCATGAGGAAGATGTGCTCTTCGACGATGGTACCGTGGATGTCGTCGGCACCGTGGTTGAGGGCGAGCTGTGCCATCTTGAGCCCCATGCCGACCCAGTAGGCGGTGATGTGGTCGAAGTTGTCGAGGTAGAGGCGGCTGACGGCGAGGGTGCGGAGTTGGTCGGCCCCGGTTGGGGGCGTGCGGACGGGGATGGCGTTGTTCTCGGGTTGATAGGGCAACGGGATGAAGCCGGTGAAGCCTCGGGTTTCGTCCTGGAGCGCCCGGAGTTGGCGGAGATGATCCACCCGGTCCTCGAGGGATTCCACATGTCCGTAAAGCATGGTGCAGGTGCTGCGTCCCCCAAGCCGATGCCACGTTCGGTGCACGTCGAGGTATTCCTCGGCCGATTCCTTGCCGCGTGCGATGCGGGCGCGGACCTCCTTGCGGAAGATTTCGGCCCCGCCGCCTGTTAGGGACGCGAGGCCGGCCTCCTTGAGTTCCAACAGGGTGTCGGCGACCGGCTTCTTGGCGAGCCATGCGAGGTGGAGGATTTCAATGGCGGTGAAGCACTTGAGCTGGAGGCGCGGGTCGAGGGCTTTGAGGGCACGAAGGAAGCCGGTGTAGTGGGCGAAGGGAAGGGAGGGGTGAAGGCCGCCGACGATGTGAAGCTCGGTGATGCCGAGGGCGAGGGCCTCGCGGGCCTTGGCGACCATTTGATCGACGCCCAGCTCGAATCCGTCAGCGTCCCTCTTCTTGCGGGAGAAGGCGCAGAAGGCGCAGCTCAAGATGCAGTAGTTCGAGTAGTTGATGTAGCGGTTGAGGATGTAGGAGGCGCGGCGGCCATTGCGACGCTCGTTGGCGAGCTGGGCCAGCCATCCGACGGCGTTGAGGTCGGAGTGGAAGAGGCGGAGGGCATCGGCCTCGTCGAGGCGTGTTCCCCCAAGGACCTTGGAGGCTATGTCGCCAAGGCCGGCCGAATGGACGCACTGGATAGCGGTCACGGGCGAAGGCTATCCCGGAAAGGCCGGGGGCGCATCCCTACAAAAAGGCCCGCCCCGGGAGAGGGGCGGGCATGGCGAACGGGCGGCGGGGGACGGCCATGGGGCGCGTCGTGCCGCGAAAGGCTAGTAGGAGCCGATCTTGAGGGCGGCCTTGGAAGCCTTGGCGTGCTCCTTGATGGAGCCGGCGGAGGCCTTGGCCTGCTGCTTCGCGCGCGAGACGGGGCAGGTGGCGGCCTTGGCGTGCTCGGCCTTCTTGGCGTCACAGCACTTGCCGCAATCCCCCGCGAGGGCACTGGTGGCGATGGCGACGACGAAACCCAACGAAACAATGGTCTTCATAGCTTGGATGAGCATGTTCGAGGATCCGGAGGGATTTCAAGCACTGGGTTGCTGTCGTCCGAACCCGGGTAGCCCCGCCGTCGCCGGGTCCCTGCGGTTGCTGACGTCGTCCGCATGGTAGGACGAGCGCACCAAGGGGCCTGCCGAGACATGGGCAAAGCCCAGTTCGAGGGCCATGCGACGCCACGCCTCAAATTGGGCGGGGGCGACATACTCGGCCACGGGCAGGTGCTTGAGGGTAGGCTGCAAGTATTGGCCCAGCGTGAGCACGTCCACGCGGGCGGCCCGGAGATCCCGCAGGGACTGGGCGACCTCGTCGTGGGCCTCGCCCAGGCCCAGCATCATGCCAGACTTCGTGAGCATGCCGTTGCGGCCGCGTTCCTTGGCCTTGCGCAACACGGCCAATGAGCGGTCGTAGGTGGCCCGATGCCGCACGGACGGCGTCAGGCGCCGCACGGTCTCCAGGTTGTGGTTGAAGACGTCCGGTTCCGCCGCAAGCACGCGGTCCAGGGCGTGGTCTCGGTCGAGGAAGTCCGGCGTGAGGACCTCCACGACGATGCCGGGGTTTAGTTCGCGCACGGCGGCGATGGTGCGATGGAAGTGATCGGCCCCGCCGTCGGCGAGGTCGTCGCGCGCGACGGCCGTGATGACGACGTGCTGGAGTCCCATGCGGCGGGTTGCCTCGGCGACGCGGCGGGGTTCGTCGTCCTCGAGGGCGAGAGGCTTGGCAGTGGAGACCGCGCAGAACCCGCAGGCGCGGGTGCAGCGGTCGCCGGCGATCATGAAGGTGGCGGTGCCGCGGGACCAGCACTCCCAGTGGTTAGGGCACTTGGCGCTCTCGCACACGGTGTGGAGGTGCAGGTCCTCGAGGAGTTGGCGCGTCTTGGTGAACGCGCTATTGGCGGGGAGGGGGACCTTGAGCCAGTCCGGCAACCTGCGTCGGAGCGGCAAGGCTACGGGTGCGGGCGAGGCTTCAAGGACGGTGTTGCCACCACAGGTGCTCATGGCGCGGCGAAGGATGAAGATGTCGGGTGGGATGGCAAGCGGGCGGCCACGGAGGGTTGGCCGCCGTTGCTGGGAAGGCAAAAGGCCCGCCGACATTCGGCGGGCCTTGCGCTCTGGGATTGGGAGCGGGCGACTAACGTCCGGTCTCCAACGCGGAGAGGGCGCGATAGGCCTCCTTGGCCTTCTCGTCGTCGGCCATGCGGGGGACAAGATGGTCGGCGACCTTCTCGCGGAGGCGACGATACTCGGCCTTGGCGTCGGGGTTGTTGCCCGCAACCTCCTTGGCCTCTGCGAGGCCGGCGATCATGGCCTCGCAGTCGTTCTTTTGGATGGCGGTGAGGACCTTGTCGGCGCCCTTGAGCTTGATGGGGCTGTTGTCCGGGCTGCCGTCGCCGCATCCGAGGAGGGCGAGACCGAGGGCAGCGGCGGCGATGCAGGATCGCAGGGACATACGCGATGATTGGGGAATGGGGCGAGGCGGGTCTTAGCGTGCGAATCCCGGCCCGTTGAGGAGTTCGTTGGGCGTGGGCCACTTTTTGGCGTCGAGGAACTCGTTGAACTGGCGGAGCTTGATGAACTGGGCCGTGCCGCCGATGCGCCCGACCATGGCTCCACCACCCTTGTCCTTGGTGTCGGTGTAGTTGCCGCCGCCGGCATGGCGCTGGGAAACGCCCTCGCCCCCGGTGAGCGGGTTGTTGCCGGCGTCGTTGAAGAAGAAGCCGTCGGTCTCGTTTTGCTCCCAGAGCTGGATGTCGAGGGGTTGGAACTGGGTGACCTTGTAGGTCTTGCCGCCGAGGTCGCTGGCGCGGGGGCCGACGTAGCCGCCGATGGTGCCGTTCCAGCAGTAGGAGGTCAGCTTGAGGGGGCGTGCGAGCCACCAACGCTTCTGGTTGCCGGAGCCGCGCAGCGCGACGTCCTTCGGGCATTCCAAGACGTTGGGGGTGGTGAGGATGGGGCCGAGCTGGCTAATGCGGAAGAAGGCGACCTGGTTGGAATACTGGGGGGAGTTCTTGTCGCGTCCGGCCGCGCTGCCGGGGGCGGCGGGGCCGTTGGGAAGACGACCCTTGTTGGCCGTGGCGTACACCCAGCAGTCGGGTCCGGTCAGGTCGCCGCCCCATCCGGGGTGAGCGAGGTAGTCGTTGTTGTCGGTGGTGTAGATGTGGCTGGCCAACAGGATTTGTTTGACGTTGTTGATGTCCACCGTCTTCTGGGCCTGGTCCTTGGCGCGGCCGAGGGCCGGGAGCAACATGCCGGCCAGGATGGCAATGATGGCAATGACAACGAGCAGCTCGATGAGGGTGAAGGCTAGGCGGCTTCGAGCGGTGCCGCCGGTAGGTGCGTGCGCATTCATGGCATAGGTGATCGCATTCGTTCCAAGAGAGACCATGCCTTGCTATGGAAACGCCCCGACAAAGTCAACACATGGGACATGGGCCTGACGGTTCTGTGGGCTCCGGTGGGCGGTTAAACAGGACGCGGACCCGGGTCGTGATGCCATGACAGCTCGCCACCACCAGAGGCTGGCGTGGGTCATCGGGTGCGGGCTGGTGCTCTTGCTGGCCGCCGGGATGTTGCGGTCACGCCTGCCGGGCGCGGGCCGGAGACTCAGCGCGTCACCCCGGGACGCCCTGCTGGATGACCTGGCTCGACGATTCATCGAGAAGGAGGCGCGGGTGGACGAGGAGGTCCGGGTACATTTCCCGACGGAAGCCGCGACGGCTCCGTTCCGCGACGCGCTGGCGGAATGGTGGGATGGTTGGAATCGCGAACCGGAGGCATGGGAGGGGCGGATGTCGGGCATCGGGAGGTTGACCGCGCTGGGTGGCGCCGCGCGGCGGACGGACGGCATCAGGGGGGCGGTGCCCTGGGCATCCTTCTCGTTCGATTGGGATGGGCGGGGTTTGATGGACCGGTTGCGACGATGGA
The DNA here is from genome assembly GCA_046090125.1 of Verrucomicrobiota bacterium. GTDB lineage: Bacteria > Verrucomicrobiota > Verrucomicrobiia > Limisphaerales > UBA9464 > UBA6176. Next base: position 2,850 of record JBJSZF010000007.1, on the reverse strand, counting down.
GTGCGGAGGGTTGGCGGGTGGAACGGACGCGTTGGCACCTGGAGCGATGGCGGGTGGGGGCGACGGGCATGGCGGGTCCGAAGGCCGGCGTTCGGTTTGAGGTTTTGGCTCGAAGGGTGGGGCCAACGCCGGCGCGTGCGACGTTGGGAGGGTTGGCATGGGTGGACGCAATGCGATGGATGTCCTCGGAAGGGGGCGAGGGCACCCGTGGGGCGGTGGAGCTGGAGGGATTGGAGGTCGGGGAGCGCGATGGCCCGCCTGCGTTTGAGGTGGTGGCGGACATCGGGATCCCGGTGCCGCCGCACACGCCGTTCTGCGATCCCTTGGTGGCACTCGACGATCCGGGCGGTCCGGCATTGGCCTTGGTCGGGGCGGGTGTGCTGATGCGCTGGCGCGACGGCGAGTGGCGGTCGGAAGGCCTGCCGGGGCTGCCGCCGGAGCGGATTTGGGCGGCGGCGGTGGGCGACTGGAACCGGGATGGGGTGGCGGACCTGTGGCTGGCGGGGGGGCATGGGCTGCGGGTGTTGCCGGGCCCGCGTTGGGCGGGGCCGGGCGTCGTGCTGTGGACGTCGCCGCAGCGCCTGCCGCATCCGCAGGCATTGGCGGTGGCGGACGTGGACGGAGACGGGGACGACGACGCGTTCGTGGGCCAGTACAAGATGCCGTATCAGGGCGGGCAGTTTCCCACGCCATGGCACGACGCGGCGGATGGGTTTCCGGCCGTGTTGCTGCGGAATGATGGGGTGGCCGGTTGGTCGGACGTCACGGCGTCGTCCGGCTTGGGGGCCAAGGCGCTGCGGCGCATCTACAGCGCATCGTTCTCGGACTGGGATGGGGATGGCCAGGCTGACTTGGTGATGGCCAGCGACTTTGCGGGGCTGGATGTGTTTCGGAACGTGGGCGGCGGGCGGTTCCTGGATGTGACGGCGGTGCTGGGGACAAATCGGCTGGGGTTTGGGATGGGCCATTGGACCGGGGACATCAATGGGGATGGGCGGACGGACGTGTTGATGGTGGGGATGGACTCGCCGGTGGCCGACCGCTTGGGATGGACGGGCCAGGGGCATCCGGATTGGCCGGAGGATGCGCCCTTGCGACGCGGGATGACGGTGGGGAACCGCTGGTTGACGTGGGATGGCACGCGATTCCAGCCGATGCCCGGGGCCGAGACGATGGCTCGTGGGGGGTGGGCATGGGCCGCGACGGTGTTGGATGCGGACAACGACGGATGGCCGGAGGTGCACCTGGCGAACGGCCACGAGACCCTGTCGTCGTCGCGGGACTACGAGGAGGTGTTTTGGACGCGTGACCTGCACGCGGCGGGGTCGGTGCACGACCCGCTGGCGGACGCTTTCTTCCGTGCGGCGGCGGGGCGACGCGCGGCGGGCGGGGTCTCGTATGGCGGTTGGCAGCACGGGGCGTGGTTCGAGAACCTTCGGGGACAGGGGTGGCGCGAGGCGAGCTGGCTGGCGGGAACAAGCATCCTGGCGGACCAACGCAACGCCGTGGCGCTCGACTTCGACCGGGACGGGCGCATGGACCTGGCGGTGACGACGATGGAGCTGTGGCCCGTGCGGAGGCAGCGACTGGTGGTGCTGGCCAATCGGACGCCAACGGTGGGGCACTGGGTCGGGTTGCGCTTCGTGGATGGCCCCGGGACGGGCGTGATCGTGCGATTGAAGGCGGGCGGGCGGGTCCAGGAGCGTCGGATCACGGCGGGAGAGTCTCATCGTTCGCAGTCGGTGGGCTCGGTGCACTTTGGGCTGGGCGAGGCGCGCGAGGTGGAGTGGCTGGAGGTGCGGGAGCCGGGCGCGGCGGGTTGGCAACGGGCGAAGGTTTCGCCGGCGGTGGATCGTTGGCAGGAGTGGCGCCTGCGCGAGGCGGGGCGGTGAGGGGCGACGGGCATGGGCAGGCCTGTTTGAGCCCCGCCCGCTTTCGGTTTCCATGAACCCAACGTGCGGCGGTCCGGGGAGTTGAAGGTTGGCGTGCCCGGGGCTTCGGAACACTGTTGCCGCAGAAACGATGGCCGACCTTTCCATGACCCCAGCCCCCGGCGAGCGCGTCGTGCGCCATGTCGGGGACCGCATCGAGTTCCTGTTGCGCGGCGTTCCCCCCGGCTGGAACGCGCGCCTGCGAACCAACGTCGGGAGGGCCGTTCGGCTGCGTGAGGAGATCGTCCGGTCGCACTTCGAGAAGGTCCCGTTGGCGGGCGCGTCGTGGCGCGACCTGCCCATGGAGGTGGATGGCGGGGGCGCGGCGCGGCTGACGTTGCCGTTGACGGAGGTGGGCTTCTTCCACGCGAAGGCCTTCGCCATCGACGGGCGCGGCTTCCAGCACTGGGCTCCGGGGCCGGACTTCGGGGTGTCCGTGCATCCGTCGTGGACCCGCGTGGGCAACGTCATCTACTGCGCGTTCCCCCGGATGTTCGGGGAGTGGTCCCGGGCGCGGGAGACCACGGCGGCGGAACACGCGCATCCTGAGTTGCAGGCGCTGGACCGGCGCGGGTGGACGGTGATCCCGCCGGGCGGGACGCTGCGAGGACTGGCGCGGGAGCTGCCACACATCATGGGTCGGCTGGGGGCGCGCATTCTGCACTTGCTGCCGGTAAGCCCAGTGCCCACGACGTTGGCGCGGTTCGGCCGTGCGGGCTCGCCATACGCAGCGCAGGACCTCGCGGCCATCGACCCGGCGTTGGTTGAGTTCGATCGCCGGACGACAGGGGTGCAGCAGTTTGAGGAGCTGGCGCGGGCCGTGCACGGGATGGACGGGCGCCTGATGCTGGACCTGGTCATCAACCACACGGGCTGGGGCAGCCGCGAGTGGAACGACCATCCCGAGTGGTTCCTGAGG
>JBJSZF010000006.1:0-4286 GCA_046090125.1 Verrucomicrobiota bacterium | reverse complement strand
CCCGGCCTACAGACGAGTCCCTCGTGCCATCTCCATCTGTAGGCCGCGTGCCCTCACGCGGCGCAGCCCATGCCCGCGTCCCCGTGCGCCGGGTCGGGGACCCGGCCTACAGACGAGCCCCTCGTGACGCCCTCCATCGCCCTTCTGGTTGCGGCGCGGCCCGTTCGCGGGCTTCATGGGGCCGTGACGAGACCGGCACGGCATTTTGCATCGGACAATTACGCGGGCATCACCCCGGAGGCCTGGGCGGCGTTGGCGGAGGCCAACTCGGACCACGCCCCCGCCTATGGCAACGATCCCTGGACGCAGCGGGCGGCGGACCTCATCCGGGAGGTGTTCGAAACGCCTTGCGAGGTGTTCTTCGTCTTCAACGGCACGGCGGCCAACTCCCTCGCGCTGGCCCATTCCACCCAGAGCTACCATTCCGTCCTCTGCCACGAGGTCGCGCACGTCGAGAAGGACGAGTGCGGCGCGCCGGAGTTCTTCGGCAACGGGTCCAAGCTCCTGTTGCTCCCCGGCGACCACGGCAAGCTCACGCCGGCCGGCATCGAGGAGGCGGTGCTGCGCCGGACGGACATCCACTATCCCAAGCCCCGGGTCGTCACGGTGACCCAGTCCACGGAGGTGGGCACCGTGTACACGCCCGCCGAGCTCCGGGCCATCGGGGCGATGGCCAAGAAGCATCGGCTCCGGTTCCACATGGATGGGGCGCGGTTTGCGAATGCCGTCGCCGCCCTCGGCTGCGCGCCCCGGGAGGTGACCTGGCAGGCTGGCGTGGACGTGTTGTGCTTCGGGGGCACCAAGAACGGCATCCACGTGGGCGAGGCCGTGGTGTTTTTCAATCGCGAGCTGGCGGCCGAGTTTGACTATCGCGCCAAGCAAGGCGGCCAGCTCTGTTCGAAGATGCGTTTCGTGTCCGCGCCATGGGTGGGAATGCTCCGGGACGGCGTTTGGCTGCGCCATGCCCGCCATGCCAACCAAATGGCCCGCCTCATGCACGAGCTAGTCTCCCCCATCCCGGGCGTGCGCGTCCTGTTTCCCTCCGAGGCCAACGCCGTGTTCGTGGACCTCCCCAAGCGCGCCATCGAGGCCCTCTGGGCCAAGGGCTGGATGTTCTACAACTTCATCGGCGAGGGCGGCTGCCGCCTGATGTGCTCCTGGGATACCCGCGAGGAGGACGTGCGTTCGTTCGCCGCCGACCTCGCCGCCGTGATGGCCGGAGCCGGGGCGTCTGGACCCTCTCCGTGCCCTTACAGGCACGGCCCCGTTGAAGCGGGGTTTGCCAGCGCCTGCGAGGTCCTCGATGGAGGGGCCCGCCGGCGGCATCGAGACATCGGCCCAACACCCGAAGAGTTGGGGCGGCCTCCGTAAGAGTCAGGCCGCGGCTGGAGTCGGAGCACGAGAACCGTCCCGCGAGTGCGCTGGACTGTCCTGAAGGCCCGGACGACTGCCCGGAAGGCGCGGACGACTGTCCGGAAGGCCCAGACGACATGTCCGGGAGGTCCAGACGACTGTCGGGAAGTTCCGAACGACTGTCCGGAAGACCCGGACGACTGTCCGGCGAGTGTGGACGACGCTGCGGCGAGTGTGGACGACGTTCCCGCTGGCTTCGGGCATGACCGGAAAGGCGGCTTCGGCTTGGGAGAACAGGTGGCCGGGGCGATTCCTTGCAAGACGAGGCTGCGGGGGGCACGCGGTGCATCCCGGAGTTGTCGGTGTTCCCCGGCATGGCGTGGCGGGCACAACGCTGGGAGCGCGGCCGTCCCCGGCCGCACCTCCATGCTCCCGCCCTGCGGGACCGGTCGCCCTCCGCATCCCGCGCCCATGTCACCGACAACTTCGGGATTCACGGGTGGGCACGGGCAAGGGGAGCCCCGTCGTTGCGGTCGCGCGGCCGACGGGGTGCGGGACGCCTTCTATTGCGGGGCGAGGGGTTCCCCAATCCCGATATAATATACATGTCGCGCGAGTCCGGGGGTGCGCATGGGCGGCGGGTGCGCTGTCGCTCGGCTGGAGTGCGTTCGGGAGAAGTCCTGTTTCGGGCTGTAACCGTCACGAGAGTGCGAGGTAGGCCGTGGACGAAGGAGATCCTATCATGGCAATACTAAGAAAATCCGATGCAATCGCCGAAGCCGAGGCCCTCATCGCCGCGCTGCGTCCCATGGAGTCCAAGCTCGACTTCGGGAAGCACCTGACGCTGGCGGCCTACATCGCCAAGACCGAGGCAACCCGCGGGCTCTTGGCGGACCTCAACACGATGATCGCGCAGTTGGAATCCGCGCGAAACACGTTCAACCAGGGCGAGGACGAGCTGATCGGCATGTCCCGGCGGATGCGCAACGGGGTCCGGGTGCAGTTCGGCTCGAAGAGCGACGAGAGCGCGATGGTGGGAGGCATCGGCACCACCGAGCGCAAGCGGCCGGCACGCCGAGGCGGACGCGTCGGTCCCGTCGCGTCGAGCGGATCGGCTGCCCCGACCGCCTGACGGTCCGAACCTGCAAGCCCCGGTGGTGTGTTCCTCGCGCCACCGGGGCTTTTCGTGTGCCAACCTTCTGGGAACGTGTCTTCTGACCCCCATCCTGGATTCCAGCAATAGGTCGGCCCATGCCGCGGCCGTGACGAGGATGGGGCAATTGTTGCCGGAGGCGAAGATGACGGGCCCCCGCGTGGCTTGTGTGAACAGAATCAGCCCCTGCCTCAATCCCGCACCACGGCCCGATAGAACCGGCCGCGTTGCTCGCCCTCGGGGGCCAGGAACGTGAAGGGGAAGTTCGTGGGAAACACCGTCGCCACCCGACGCCACGCCCCGCCCACGGCCTCCGCCACCTCAACATGATACCCGCTCCCCACCGTCCCCGCCTCCAGCCTTAACGCCGGCAGCGACGTCATGCCCAACTCCGGCACGATCGAGTTGGTCAAGGGCTGGGAGACGTAGAAGCGGGTGACGGGGCGTGATCCGCTTCCGTTGCTGTTCGTGGGGGGTGTTTGGACGAACGCGAAGGCCACGGCCCGGTTGTTGCCAGCGAGGATGGGGACGGAGATGCCGAGAACCCCAAACCACTTTGCTGATCTCGCAAGATCCACCTCGTGATCGACCCAGCGGGTTCCGTCGATGGACTCGAAGAAATAGTTGGCGCCTCGGGCACAAAAGATACGCCCGCCGTAGGTGGTCAGGCGACCATTGGACCAGTTGGGGTTCGGCGAGAAGACCGACCAATTCGTGGCATCCTTGGAGACGGCGATTTGGGATGAATTATTCCACAGGGTGCCAACCCATGTATTGCCATTGTGCTCAAGTGCGCTCATGGGAGGCCAGGTGGTGTTTGGCAAGAATTGAATGCCGTCGAACGATTCCAGTGGTCCGATGGGAAAATCTGGCCCCAAAGGCCATCCAAGGGTTGTCCAACGGTCCTGCACGAAGGTGACCCTGGGCGAGTTTCCGCCCTGGAATGGCGGCCAGATGTTGGTGACCCATGGGATCCAGTTGATGCCATCGACGGAGGACCACAGGTCGGACGTCATCTCCCAAGCTCGGTTCGGGTCCGGACCCGGTGCCGACACCTGCGCCAGGAACCTTCCAAGGCCGAAGGAGATCGAGTTGATGCCGGTGCCGATGAGGAATGGCCGACGAGCAATCCAAGCCACGCCATCGGAACTCGAAACGATGGAATCGCCGGCGGTGCCCACATCCCCGGCGACACCCACAATGACCCCGTTGCCGGTTGCCAGTCTTGTGATGGTCTGTTCGCGAGTTTCCCGCCATGTGATGCCGTCCTCCGAGATCATGGTGGAAGACCGGCTACCCGCAGACCAAGGAGCCCCAAGGCTCACGATGAACCTCCCGTTGGCGAAGATGGCATCGATGACGCTGGCGTTGGTCAGGACGAGGGTGCAGGTCCAGAAGTCGAGGGGGCCCGCGAGGGTTTTGGAGAGGAGGGACAGGAGGAGGAAGATAAGCGTCGGGCGCATGGGCGCAGGCTTCCGACGGCGTGGGTGGCGTGCAAGGTGGAACTGGAGCCCGTGATGACCATGGGCGTCTGTCCGACGGCGGACGGGGCGAGGGGCGAGGAGCGGGGGGCGGGGGGCGCCCGGGATTCCCGTTGGCCATCGCCTGGTTGGAACTCCCTGAAGACGTTGAAGGGAGGGTTTTCTGGCGATGGGGTGAGGAGGCTTCTGACAGCGCCGGGACGGGCTGCCACAGTCTTGGGAGGCTTGCGACAGCGCCGGGACGGCGCTGCCACGTGCGTGTGTGATACTGATGAGACTAACCGATGAAAGATCGAGTA
>JBJSZF010000005.1:0-4343 GCA_046090125.1 Verrucomicrobiota bacterium | reverse complement strand
GCATCCTCCGCTCCCTCGGCCTTGCGACCCTCGCGGGCGTTCTGGCGACGGCCACGGCCGCGCCGCCCGCCTTCGAGCGCGACGTGGCCCCCTTGCTTTCGACGCATTGCCACGCCTGCCACGGGCCCAAGAAACAGGAGTCCGGCCTGCGCCTTGACTCGCGCGAGGCCGCGTTGAAGGGGGGCGACCACGGCCCAGCCCTCGTCCCGGGCAAGGCCTCTGAGTCCGGCATCGTGCTCGCCATCGAGGGCCGTCACCCGGAGGTCGCGCCCATGCCGCATCGCCGCGACCCGCTGGCCAAGGCGGAGGTCGCCACGATCCGGGCTTGGATCGACGCCGGGGCGGATTGGACGGCATCCGCGCAGGCCGGGGCGCCCGGCAAGGACGGCGCCAAGGCCGCCGTTCACTGGGCCTTCCAACCGGTCACGCCACCCGCGCCTCCCAAGGTCCGCTGGGCCACCCATCCCATCGACCGATTCGTCCGCGAGCGCCTCGGCAAGGAGGGGCTGCAAGCGTCGCCCGAGGCGGACCGCGCGACGTTGCTGCGTCGCCTGAGCCTCGACCTGACGGGATTGCCGCCGACGCCGGAGGAGGTGGACGCGTTCGTCGCGGACAAGGCGTCGGGCGCGTACGAGCGGCAAGTGGAGCGTCTGCTGGCCTCCCCGCACTACGGCGAGCGCTGGGCGCGTTGGTGGCTGGACGCGGCGCGTTACGCGGACTCGAACGGGTTCGAGAAGGACCGCACGCGCAGCATCTGGCCGTGGCGCGACTGGGTGATCCGCAGCCTGAACGAGGACAAGCCCTTCGACGTGTTCACGGTGGAGCAGTTGGCGGGCGACCTGCTGCCCGGGGCGACCTTGGACCAACGCATGGCGACGGGCTTCCTGCGCAACTCGATGGTGAACATGGAGGGCGGCGTCGAGCCGGAGAAGTTCCGCGTGGAGGCGATGATCGACCGCGTGGACTGCGTGTCGCGGACGTGGCTCGGGGTGACGCTCGCGTGCGCGCAATGCCACAACCACAAGTACGACCCGTTCACGATGGCGGACTACTACGGGTTCTACGCGTTGCTCAACCAGGACGACGAGCCGCGCATCGAGATCCCGTCGCCGGAGCAGGCGCAAAAGAGGACTGCGGTGGAGGCGGCGGCCCGTGCCGTCGAAGACAAGGTAAGGGCATCCATGAAGGACCCGGAGGCGCGGCTGGAATGGTGGCTCCGCGAGACGGCGCCGGCCGTGGGATCGTGGCTGCCCCTGAACGCGCATGAATGGCACTCGCAGCCGATGAAGTTCGAGAAGCAGGAGGACCTCGCCTTCCTCGGCGGCGGGGACGTCCACAACTTCTCCGTGGTCAGCCTGTGGGTGGACGTGACCAACACCCACGTCACCGGGTTCAAGGTGGAGGCCCTCAACGATGCCAACCTGCCCTTCAACGGCCCCGGCATCGATGGCGACGGTGGCTTCAACCTGTGCGAGTTCACCGTCGAGGCCTCGCCGCTGTCCGAGTTGGGCAGCCCGGACGCCGGCTCGACGTCGTTCAAGGGCACCACCAACAAGGTGGTGTTCCGGCGTGCCATCGCGGACGCCTGGCCGGACGGAGCCCATCCCACCAACGCCATCGACGGCGTGCGCAACAAGGACGGCTGGCACTCCGGCTTCACCAAGGGCCGCCGCAACCAGGAGCGCCGCATCGTGTTCGAGACCGACAAGCCGCTGGGCTTCCCGGGCGGCACCCGGTTGCTGGTGTCCCTGTGGCAAAAGCCCGACGGCTCCGGGCGCCCCAACCACCTCATCGGGCGCTTCCGCGTCTCCATGACGTCGGCGGACGGGCCGCTCGCCGTGGATCCCCTCAGCGCACGGCAACGGGCGCTTGCCCAGCTTCCAAAGGATCAGCGAGGCGACGCGGCCCAACGCGAGTTGTTCCGGGAAATGGTCCTCCATGACCCCGCGTTCGCCGAGGCCGCACGCGAGTGGGACGCCGCATGGAAGGATTGGCCGGGATCCGACCACAGCACCCTCGCCCTCAGCGCGCGGCCCATCCCGCGCACGACCCGCATCTTCAAGCGCGGCGACTGGACCCGGCCCACGACGGAAATTGCCGGCGCAACGCCCGCGATCCTGCCCCGCCTGCCCGCCAACGCCCCGGCCAACCGACTCGGGCTCGCCCGCTGGCTCGTGGATCCCGCGCATCCCCTGACGTCGCGCGTCATCGTCAACCGCGTCTGGCAGGCCTACTTCGGCTCCGGATTGGTCACGACGCCCGAGGACTTCGGGGTTCGTTCGGATGCGCCGTCGCACCCTGCCCTTCTTGATTGGCTGGCACGGGAATGGGTCCAGCCCGCCGCGGCAGCCGGGCGCGGCTCGGGCAAATCCACCGCCGCCGGCGAGGCCGTACCGTGGTCGCTCAAGCGACTGCACCGGCTCATCGTGACGTCGGCCACGTACCGCCAGGCCTCGCGCATCACGCCGGCGCTGGCGGAGAAGGATCCCCAAAACCGCCTTCTCGCCCGCGGCCCGCGCGCACGCGTGGACGCCGAGATGGTCCAGGACATGGTGCTCAAGGCGTCGGGCTTGCTCTCCCCGAAGGTAGGGGGGCCGCCTGTCTTCCCGCCCTTGCCCGACGGCGTCATGAGCCTCGCCTACGGCCAGATCGGATGGAACGTCAGCCCGGGCGACGACCGCTACCGCCGGGCCATGTACACGTTCTGGAAGCGGACGGTGCCCTACCCCGCCATGATGGCGTTTGACGCACCGGCGGCGGAGCAAAGCTGCGTGCGGCGCAACCGGTCGAACACGCCATTGCAGGCCCTGGTGACGCTCAACGAGCCCACGATGAACAACGCGGCCCGTTGGCTGGGATGGCGCACCTTGCAGCAGGGCGGCCCCGGCGCCGAGGCGCGGGCTACCTTCCTGTTCAGGCAGGTCCTCGGCCGGAAGCCGGACCCCAAGGAAACCGCCGCGCTTGTCCGGTTGGCCGCCGACCTGCGCGAGGAGTTCGCCCGGCGCGACAAGGAGGCCCTGGCCTTTGCCTTCAACGACCCGCAAAACCCGCCGCCCTTGCCCCAGGGAGTCTCCGCGCTGGACGTGGCCGCATGGTCCGGCGTCGCGCGCGCCGTCATCAACCTCGACGAGGCGATTACCAAGGAATAGCCACGAGCCGGCGCCTTTCTGCTCCCTTCCACACTTCCGCCCCATTCCCATGAACCTCCTCCACGAACTCTCCCGCGAGCGCGCCCGTTACCTGAGCCGCCGCTGGTTCCTGCGCGATTGCTCGGTGGGCCTCGGCGGCCTCGCCTTGGCCTCGTTGATGCAGGACAAGGCCCGCGCCGCGATCCAGGCAGCGGATCCCCTCGCGCCCCGCCGTCCGCACTTCGCGCCCAAGGCCAAGTCCGTCATCTACCTCTTCATGGCGGGCGCACCCAGCCAACTGGAGTTGTTCGATCACAAGCCCTCGCTGAGGAAGTACCACGGCAAGCCGGTGCCCAAGGACGTCCTGGGCGGCCAGACCTACGCGTTCATCAAGCCCGACTCCGCCATCCACGCGCCCGACTTTGCCTTCGCACGGCACGGCCAGTCCGGGCAGTGGATGTCGGAGGTCCTGCCCCACACGGCCACGGTGGCGGACGACATCGCGGTGATTCGCTCGATGACGACGGACGCGTTCAACCACGCCCCGGGCCAGGTGTTCATGAACACGGGCTCCCAACAATTCGGGCGGCCCAGCATGGGATCCTGGGTCACCTACGGGCTCGGGTCCGAGTCGCGCGACCTGCCCGGGTTCGTCGTCCTCAGCTCGGCGGGCGGCCTCAGCGGCGGCGTGGGAAACTACGGAGCCGGGTTCCTGCCCACGGTCTATCAGGGCGTGCCGTTCCGAAGCGGGCGCGACCCCGTGCTTTACCTTTCCAACCCGGCAGGCATCAGCACGTCGGCGCAACGACGCACGCTGGACACCATCAAGGAACTGAACGAGCACCGCCTGGGCGTGATGGGCGACCCCGAGATTGCGACCCGCATCAACGCGTTTGAACTCGCCCACCGGATGCAGATGAGCGCGCCGGAACTCGTGGACCTGGCGCGCGAGCCCAAGCATGTGCTGGAGATGTACGGGGCCGAGCCCGGCAAGGCTTCGTTCGCCAACAACTGCCTCCTCGCCCGCCGCCTCGTCGAGCGCGGCGTCCGGTTCGTGCAGTTGTTCCACGAGGCGTGGGACCATCACTCGGACGTGAAGGGCGGCGTGAAGGGACAGGCGGGCGTCACGGACAAGGCCTGCGCCGCCTTGGTCAAGGACCTCAAGGCCCGCGGCCTCCTGGATTCAACGCTCGTGATCTGGGGCGGCGAGTTCGG
>JBJSZF010000004.1:0-4274 GCA_046090125.1 Verrucomicrobiota bacterium | reverse complement strand
GGCGAGCGCGACTGGGCGGAGGTGCAGCATGACATCACGACGTCGGGGGCACAGGTCGTGGAGTTTGCCTATGCCAAGGACGGATCGGTTTCGTCGGGCAACGACGCCGGCTGGGTGGATGCCTTTGCCGCGACGTCGATTTTCCCGCCGGGCGTGATCGACTCGGCGGGCCTGACCTGGGTGACGGGCGGCAATGGGAGCTGGAGGTCGGACACGGCGACCAAGGTGGATGGGGCCTCTGCGGGGCGGAGTGCTGGGATCGCTGACCTACAGTCCACGTGGGTGCGCACGACGGTGACGGGGCCGGTGCGGATCGGCTTCAAGTGGAAGGTTTCATCGGAGTCGGGTTGGGACTTCCTCACGTTGCGGGTCAATGGTGACAGCGTGACGCGGATCAGCGGCGACCAAGACTGGCGGGACGTCCAGTACGACGTCGTCGGATCGGGCCCGCAGGTCGTGGAGTTTGCCTACACCAAGGATGCCTCGGGTGCGGTGGGCAGCGATGCCGGTTGGGTGGACGCCTTCCAGACGACCGCCTTGGTGGTGCTGCCGGACGTGAGCCTGGCGGCGAACGGCTTTGCCGGGCTTTCGTACGTGGCCCAACCCGGTTCGGGGTCGCCGTGGCGAACGGACACGGCGACGTCGCGCGACGGCTTGGCGCTGCGCAGCGGAGCGATTGACCACAACGGCAACAGCGCGATGGAGATCACCGGCGTCCCCGGAGGCCAGACGGTGAGCTGGCAAGCCCGGGTCAGCTCGGAGCTCAACTATGACTTTCTTCGCTTCTATGTGAACGGGGTGGAGGTGACGGGGTTGCGGTTGTCCGGCAGCATGGAATGGACCCAGCAAAGCCATGCGTTGCCGTCGGGCTTCCACACGTTGCGTTGGGCGTACACCAAGGACGACGTCGTCACGGGCGGCGCCGATGCAGCATGGCTGGACTCCTTGTCCTTCATGATGCCCCCGGTGCTGGCGGTCCAACCCTCGGGCGTGACCGTGTCCCAAGGATCGACGATCCTCCTGGAGGCAAAGGGCGGCGGCGGGCCGGGCACGAGCGTGGCGTGGAGCCGGGGCGGCACGGCGATTGCGAATGGCGGGCGCGTGAGCGGGGCCGACACCCTGCGCCTGGTGATTGTGAACGCCCAGGCGTCGGACGCGGGGGCGTATTCGGTGCGGTTGTCCAATGACGCGGGAACGCTGACGAGCACGGCCGCCGCAGTCGCCGTGGCCGTGCCACCCTCCATCACCAGCCTGACGCCCGGGGCCAGCCTGACCCCGGGCCAGCCGTTGCAGCTCACGGTCGTGGCCGTCGGAACCGAGCCGATGTCCTACCAATGGCGACGCAATGGGTCCGACATCCCGGGTGCCACGGCGGCGACCTACGCGGCGGCGTCTGTCGGCGCGGGCGACACCGGCACCTACACCGTGCGCGTGAGCAACGTGGCGGGTACGGCCACCAGCTCGGGCGTCGAGGTGGTCGTGCTGAGCCCGCCCACGATCACGCGGCAGCCCGCGGGGCGCGAGGCAGCCACGGGCCAGCCCCTTGTCCTCTCCGTTGCCGCCAGCAGCTCGCTGCAACCTGTTACCTACCAATGGCGCAAGAACGGCCTCAACCTCGTCGCCGGGACCTGGATGAGCGGCGTGCAGGCGGCCGAGCTCTCCATCACCGCCCTGCAGCTCTCCGACGCCGGGACCTACTCGGTGGTGGTGGCCAACGCCGTGGGTTCCGTCACGAGTGCCAACGCCGTCGTCTCGGTTGTTCCCTTCAACAATGCACCGACCCTGAACGCCCTAGGGGCGCTGGCGAGGCTGGAGGATGCCTCGGCCAGCAGCGTGGCGTTGTCCGGCATCGGCGACGGCAACGGCGGTACCCAGACCCTCACGGTCACGGCGACCTCTAGCGACCCCTCCCTCGTCCCGAACCCCACGGTGCAGTACACCAGCCCGCAAGCCACCGGCACCCTGCTGGTCAGCAGCGCCGCCGGGCGGTCCGGATCGGCCACGGTGACCGTCCGGGTCCAGGACAACGGCGGGACCGTGGACGGCGGGGTCAACGTCATGGAGCGGCAGTTCGTGGTCACGGTGACTGCTGTGAACGATCCGCCCACCCTCGCGGCCCTCTCGAGCGTCACGATGTCTGACCTCGGCGCGGCCCTGCCCGGCGCGGCCAACATCACCCCACGCACGGTGTCGCTCACGGGCATCGCGGACGGCGATGGACTCGGGCAGTCGCTCACGGTCACCGCCACGTCCGGCAACACGGCGGTCCTGGGTCACCCGACGGTCGCGTATTCCGGCGGATCGACCGCCACGCTGACCTTGCCCGTGCCTGTGCTGCATTCCAGCGCCACCGTGCCCGTGACGGTCCGCGTCCAGGACGACGGCGGCACGGCCAATGGTGGCGTCAACGTCGTCGAGCGCACCTTCAACGTGCAGGTGGTGGCCGTGAACGACGCGCCCACCCTCAATGCCCTCACGGACCGCGCGGTCGCCGACACCGTCGGCCCCCAGACCGTGGCCTTGTCGGGCATCACCGACGGCGACGCCGGCAACCAGACGCTCACGATCACGGCCACCTCCAGCGCCACCACCATCGTCGGCCATCCCACGATCACGTACACGGGCGGGACCAACGGATCGTTGGCCTTCACGCCGGTCGTCGGAGCGCGCGGTAGCGCCACCATCACCGTCACTGTCCGCGACAACGCCGGCACGGCCAACGGTGGTGCGGACACGGTCACGCGGTCCTTCGTCGTCCGGGTGGGACCCATGCCCCCCATCATCGACGTGGCCCCGGTCACGCAGGTGGCGTGGGTGGGGCAGCCCGTCACGTTCAGCGTCTCCGCCACAGGCCTGGGCATGACGTACAAGTGGTTCAAGAACGGGGTCGAGATCCCCGGGGCCACGGCCGCCTCGTACACGCTGGCCTCGGTCGCTTCGGGCGACGCGGCGACGTACCGGGTGCAGGTGTTCAACGCCAATACCGACCAAATCTATCCCACGGCCGACGCCGGGCTGGCGGTGGTCCGACCTCCGGCGCGCGTGGTGGTGAAGCCGACGCAGCAGGCGGTGTTCACGTCCGAGGCCTGGGCTCCTTCCGGCACCCCGTTGACCCGGCAATGGATCCGAGACGGCGTGGACGTCCCCGGGGCAACCGGGGTCAACCTCACGATCCCCACCACCACGACGGCCCACGTGGGCGAGTACGCCCTGCGTGTGGCCCTGGGCTCGGTGCAGCGCGTGTCGGGCGCGGTTTCGCTTCGGCTGAGCGCGTCGTTGGCGAGCCTCTTCAGCACCGGGGTCGATGCGAAGGGCCTCCGGCTTGCTGACCGGGCGGAGGACCCGCACTACGTGTTGGTGACCCCTTCGCCCATCCTGGGGCGGCCTCTGGCCGTGGTCTCGCCCGGCCAGTTCCCCACGCCGCCGTGGGTCGCCGGGGGCACCAACTCGGCCTGGATCAGCCCGAGCACGCGCCTGCGGGAGCCCGGGAGCGCGACCGGCGTCGATTATGTTTATCGCACAACCCTGGACCTGACCGGCATTGAGCTGAACAACCTCCGCGTGGCCGGGCGGGTGGCTGCGGATGACCGGCTCGTCGAGGTGCGCCTCAACGGCGCGGCCTTGTCCACGTGGCCCTCGGGTGCGGTCTCCAATGCCTACACGACCTTTGACCTCTCGCTTCCCAACGTCCGCGGCGGCGACCGCTTCGTGGATGCCGGCATGTTGCCATCGGTTGCGCGCGTCCGGGCGGAGGGAAGCAACGCCTCGGCCACCGCGGAGGCTGGGGAGCCCTCAGCCTCCGGTCCGACCAGCAACATTTGGAACACGGTGTGGTGGAAGTGGACGGCCCCGGCGTCCGGGGAGGTCTCGATCGACACGGTCGGGAGCAATTTCGACACCGTGCTTTGGATCTATGCGGGCGGGGTCCTTGGCAACGTCGCCCAGATCGGCGTGGACGACGACGGGGCCACTGCCAAGACGAGCCGTGTCACCTTCGTGGCGCAGGCTGGGGTGGAGTATGCGATCCGCGTGGACGGCTACCACGGCGAAACAGGCTCCATCGTGTTGAACATCGCCCCGACGACGGGCACGGGGACGGCCCCCGTCGCCGGGCCCAGCGTGGTGCCGGGCACCAACACCCTCGACTTTGTCGTCCGCAACACGCCGGACTCCGGCCTGGACCGCAGCCTGACTGGGCTCCGGGTCGAGTTCACCTCCGTCCAGGGCGTGCCGCGCCCGGTGATCCTCATCGCCTCGCCCTCCGGCGGGGTGGA
>JBJSZF010000003.1:0-8843 GCA_046090125.1 Verrucomicrobiota bacterium | reverse complement strand
CGCAGGGTGAGCCCTTCGGTTCCTGCCCGTGAGCCCATCCTCCCGGATGGGTGGGCCCTTTCCTCGTTGTGAAATCGTCTTCGACTGCCGTTCTAGGGTCATGGCTTGGGCCCTGTGCCTCGGCGTGGTTTTGAGCGCGGCGGGAAAGACAAGGCTGCGGACGTCGAGCGTCCGCAGCCTGCTCGTTTGGTTGGGTTAGACGGGACCTACATCCCTATAACGCGGCTCATCCCGAAAACCTTACATTCGCCGACCAACTATTTTTGCGGCCGTGCTTGGGGGTGGCCCGCGACGTTTTCGTTGGGTTGCAAAGGGGATCGTAGCCGTCGGGGATACCAGGGATGACCCGGCTGATGGAATCGAACCGGGAATGCCATGCTTGGGAACCGCGCGTGCCGAGGGCGCGGCCCATGCTATCCCGGGGCAACGCTCCGGGTTGACCCACTCACGAATCCGCCGGGCCGTTCAAGGGCCCCCAAATCCATGGCTCACGCTCCGAAACCGCATCGCGGGTCACCCACCGAAAACATGAAGGAGCAAAAAAAAGACACCCCGATTTCACAGCCGAAGCCGGAAACCGGGGTGTCCGAATCAAACCGCGAAGCCAGTCAGAGGATGACCGTACTTCCCGGGGAATTTTCAAGAATAGTTCAGTAGGATTATGTAGAGATTCCAAGGAACTGAACAACGGCGCCTTGGAAAACTGTTGGAGCTACCCCTTCGAGCGCACTCCGAAATCTTTCCTACCCAAAGAACTCCAATTCCCATCACTGAACCTCAGGAATTGGGCGACAAGAAGAGGCTGCCCCGTGTGCACCTTTTGTTCAACAAGTTTCTAGAAGTTTTTTGAGACACCCGCGTCGTCGAGTCCTGGGTCACGCGCCAACCTCACGTTGCATCGCCTTGTCCGTCAGGGACCCGGGGGCGGTTGCGCCTTCGTTCCGTCGTCGAGGGGCAGCAGCTCGCGCAGCAGGCTCACCGGCTTCAGCAGGATCAGCAGGAACCTTGGAATGTACCGCGGCTCCGGTTGGGGCCGTCCCAACGTCCCGCGCACCTCATACTCGAAGAGCTTCGTCACGGGCGACAACGCGAGGCTCAGCAACCGCCCAATCAACGGGGCGTCCCGGAACAACTCCGCCTGCATCGTGGCGTCCAGCGTCCCCCCGAAGTCCACCGTGCCCCCATACTCCAACCGCATCGTGGGCGACCGCATCTCGAGGTCCCGCGTTTGGATCAGCCCGTTGGTCATCGTGTAGGTGGCCGTGCCCGACGTGAACCGCGTCTGTCCCAATCCCGGCGAGATGGCATCCAGCAGGGGGGAGAACAACCCGAACACCGGCAAGCCCCACAGGTAGCCATCGCGCATCTCCAGCCTTCCATCGCCCACGACCGACTTGGGGTCGCTCGTGCGCCCGGCGGTGACGCGGCCGTGTCCGGACATCGTTCCTTCGAGGCGGTTGGTGCCTGGCCATGCGTCGGCGAGGAAGCTTCTCAGGCCCACGTTGGTCAGCGTCAGGTCCATCGAGTACGCCGCGTCCAGCCCGGGCCCGGACCAGTCAAATCGAAGGTCTCCGGCGGCCCGGCCGCCGTAAAACCCCGCTCGCAGGCCCTCGATCCGCAGCGTTTCCCCGATGAACCGCACCCGGGCCGTCACCTGGGTCCCGCGCAGCTTCCACCACGAGAACTCGTCCGCGTCGATGTCGAACCGGATGTTGGTCCCCTCGTGGCCCATCACGTTGACCACCCCGTCCACCACGGACCGCGGCGGCGTGGAAAACCGATAGGGCTCCATCGTCGCCGCCGTCTTGGCGCCAATGATGCGCGTTACGCGCCACACGGGGACGGTTGCCCGGGCGTTTGTAAACGAGAGCAGCTTCGACCCCGTGTCATACGCCGCGCCGGGCACGTGCGCCTCCCCGTCCGACCGCGCCCGGACCTCCGCGAACCGCACCACGCCGTTGGTGAACGCGACGTCGCCCTCGGCCCATTGGATGGGCTCGCCGCGCACCGTTGCGTTGGTGGCCACGACATGGGCACGCACGCCGAGTTGCTCGGGCGCGCCCCAGCGGCCCCAGGCCTCCCCCACGATGCGCGGCGGCACCGGCAACACGACCCGCGCCAGTTCCCGTTGACCCTTCTCGTCCAGGAGCGGCCCGACCATCGAGGGAGCCAATCCCGACTCGAACGCGAAGTGGTATTCCCGCGTCCGCTCGTCGTTCTCGTACCGCAACGACGCCCTGCCCTCCGGCCTGCGGATGGCCAACGGGCCGATGCCCCACACCCGGTTCGTGTACGTGATCCGGCCCTGCGCGTGCTCGACCGGGATGCCCCGGAAGGTCAGCGGCCCCACGTCCAGGTCCGCGTCCAAGGTCAGGTTCGCCAGGGTCGCCTCGCGCGTCGGCTTGTCGAAGCCGGACCATCGCGGCAACCGAATCCCCACCGCCCCCTGAAAATGGGGCGGCCGATTGGACGGCCACGTGTACGTCGCCAGTTGCTCGCGTGCCGACGGCGCCAGCCATGGGGCAATGACGTGGGGGTCCGCGTCCGAGCGTGCCGTCGCCGACGCCTTTCGTGACGACACGTCCATGGCGCCTTCGCCTTGCACGGACCCGCCGCCGAACCGCGCCTCGAAGGGCCCAGCCGAGAACCACGGGGCCACCCAATCCCACGACGCCGACACGCCGTCCAACGTCACCCGCGGCAGGTCCAGCCGACCCGACTCCACCCAGCCACAGGCATCGATGTGCGCCAGCGGACGCAGGTATTCCCACGTCACGTCCGTCCGGGGCGGCCGGGCGTTGGGCGTGGCTTCCCATCCCAGCCGGACGTTGTCCAGGCCCGTCCATGGCGAACGCAGCCCGGTCACGTCCAGGTCGGCCCGTGCCTCGCGCCAACCGTGGACGCCGTGCTCGACCCTCAAGTCCATGGCGACCTCGCCGAGGGCGGCAGCGTTGGTGCTCCAGGTGGCGCGCCCGTTGCGCAAGGCCAAGCGAAGCGTGGAAACAAACCCGTCGGCCTCGGGCCGGGACACGGCCCACGGCTCGTCTGCCGACGGCCAGCGCCAGGGCGCCTCGGCGCCGGCGCGCAGCCGGGTGGGTTCCGCGACGCCGCTGGCCTCGACGGCCTCCAGTTCCACCGCCGCCGCGGCCACGCGACGCAAGCCCCGCCCAGTGAACGACCAGGCGGCCCGGCCTGGCGCGCGTTGCCGCTCGTTGACGTCCACCCGGGCCATCCAACGCGCGGTTCCCGCGTCCAGCCACCGCGACCGCGCGCCCTCCACGCCCACGTCGATCTCGGCCCGGGACCATCCCGAGGTGCCCTCCATGGGACGGACCCGGACCTGGAGTGCGGCGGCGGTGGCCTGGGCCCACCCGTTGGAAATGCCATGTGCCGTCAACCGCACCTCCGCGACGGCTTGCGCGGGGTCCATCGCATCGAGGTTGAGGACCACGGCCAACTCGGGCTCGCGATCGAACCGGGTGGCTTCCATCCAACGAACGGCGGCCTGCACGGGTTCCTGCCAGCGAAGGGGGGCGGACGGCGGGCGTGGAAGGGCTTGGCGGCGCCGGGCGAGCCAGGTGGCCACGTTGGTGACGGAGCCGCGGGCCACCACGGATCCGCGAGGGCCGCGTGCCGACAGCTCCTCGATGGCCCATGCGTTGGTGCCCTCGAAGGACAACCGGGCGGTGATCCGATCCAACGCCAAGGGGGCGGCGTTCGTGGAGCCCGGAACGGTCAAGGGCACCTCAACCCGCGCCCCGTGTACGAACAACGCCGTCACCTCCGGGGCGCGTCCTTGGAGGATGCGCGCCCAGCCCAGCCGAACCTGCACGTCATCCGCCTCCAGGCGCGGGCCGTTGGCTTCGGCCATTCCCGCAAGGCGGACCTTCTCGGCGACGATGCCGCGCGTGAGGCGCAGGCGCAGCCGCTCGAACTCCAGTTGCAGCCCGCGCTGGGCGAGTTGCGCGAGCAACGGCGCCTTCGCAAATCCGGGCAGCCCCACCTGATGCAACCAGCCGAGCGCACCCGCCGCCAACACCACGACCAGATAGACCGAACGACGACCCCAGCGGAACCCGCCCGCCGCCAGCCGTCCCCAGTCCCGCAATCGCTTCATGGCATCCCGAGGAACTGCACCATCGCCTCGTGCAGCCCCTGCGGCATCTCCAGCCGCAGCGCCACGGGGTCGTCGTCAAACCATGCCAGCACGATCCGGCTCGCGCCCATGGCGGCCCCGAAGCGGAGCCGCAATGCACGCACCGGCGCGCCGGCCGCAAATCCCAGCTGCACCTCGTGGTCCACCTCGGCCACCCGCGCCGACCGCATCACCGCCGCCTCGTCGCTCACCGCGTACCGCATGGAGTCCCATTTGCCCAGCCGGTGCAGCAGCTCCTCCACGGCGTCCGGCACCGCGCCCTCCGCCGACCCGGCCGTCACCTTCCATCCGCCCGCCTCCCGCGCCCAGGACCGCGTCCGGCCCGCGTGCAACACGGCCACGGACACCACCTGCGTGGACGCAAACTTCCACATGCGAAGCTGCCCCGCCGATTCAAGGTTGAACAAGATCGTGCGCGGCACCGCGTACACGGAGGGCTCGTCGGTGCGGCGCGCGTACAGCAGCGTTCCCACGGGGTTCGCCACCTTGCCCACCCACAGGCGTCCGACCTCGTTGGTGCCTCGTGCGACCACGAGCTCGCGCGCGGGCTTTTCGAGGCCGTAGGGTGCGAGGTCCGTCACCACGTCGTTCACGAACTCCGCCACCTCGAGTTGCGCTACCGATGACAGCAACAACTCCACGGCGGCGGGCTCGGCGGCGAACCGACGCGGCTCCACCACCAGCCAGTTCGTGCCCTCGCGCGCGGCGACGAAGCGGTTCGTGCCCTTCAGCTCGATGCGGTCCACGTCCCCCATGGGCCCGAAGACCAACGGGTCCCGGAACTCGACCAACGGCCGGCCCAGCGGGGCCAGGTCCTCGGCGAGGACGCTGACGACGTTCGTGTGGGCCATCCGCCGCACGAAGCGTTGGTCCGGCGCGTTTGTGGGGGCCGAGCCCACCTGCAACCGCGCCACCTCCCCGCCCGCCGACCACACGGCGAGCTCTGCCTCCGGTGGTTGCAGCCCGTACGCGGCCCGGTCAATGACGGGCGCATCCGTCACGAAGCCCGTCGCCCGCGCGGCCCCGACCTGGGCCAGCAACGCCTCGATCCGCTCGCCGTCCGCCCGCGCCGTCAACGGTTGCCGCAGCATCCAACGCCGCCCTTCCTTGGTCGCCTCGAACACCACCCGCCCACGCGCGGACACGCTCACGCGGTCCGGCGTGCGTCCCCCCAAGTCCATGAGGGTACGGTCCCGCCACTCGGCCCCCGTCATGGGCAGGGCGCCCAGGAAGTTGGTGGGCGCGATGAACACGCCGTCCGCGCCCACGCGTTGGAAGTAGAAGCGGTTGCCGCCCGGTGCGACGTTGCCCATCCGCAACAACGTCGGCCCCGTCGAGGCATGGAGCGTCACCGTGGCCTGCGCCGGGTCGAGCCCGAACGCCTTCAGCCCTTCCGGCTGCGCGGCGACCTCGGCGGACGTCACCCAGCCCGAGGGCACCAGCAACGCGGCCTCCGCCAAGAACCGTTGCACGCTGGCCGACTGGGCCGGGTACGGGACCGGCAATGTCAGCCGCCAGCCGCCGTTCGTCAGCTCGGCGCGCACCACGGCGTTCGACCGCATCACCTCCACCGCCCCCACCACGGACGGGTCCACCGGCTCGTACGACGCCACGGAGCCCGCGCCGCCCCGCACCGACACGACGGGCTTGCGGTCCGCGACGTAAACGAACCCGCCCAGCGCCAACGCCAGCGCGAACAACACCCAATTGCCCTTCGTGTTCATCTGGCCTTCTCAGTTGCGCCGCCGGAACCACACCACGAAGCCCACGCCCAGCACCGAGCACGGCAACACCCCCAGCAACGTCCAGCGCAACGCCCGAAGCTGCCGCGGCGTCAGGTACAGCCGGTACTCCCGGATCGGCTTCGGCCCGATCGCCAGCATCTCCGTCCGGTCCAGCAACCACGCCAGGGTCAGCTCCGCGAAGTCCACGTTGCCCGGGTTCGTGAACGCGTCGTTGGCAAACACGTGCATGTCCCCCACCACCACCAACCGCGCCGTCCCGCGCCCCGCCGCCACCCCCGCCACCCCGCCCCGCTCCGCCGCCGCCGCCATCGGCACCTCCCCCACCCGGTCCAGCCCGGGCCGGAACGCCACCGTCCCGCCCCGGAAGTCCGACCGCGTCATGCCGCCGGGGCCCGTCGTTGCCAGGATCACCGCCTTGGGCGCGTCCGCCGGCCGCAGGTCCGGAGGCAACGTCCCCACCACGCGCGGCGCCAGGAAGAACAACCGCGACTCGCTCCGCGTCATCGGCAGCGTGATCGGGTGCGACCCGAAGTTCGTCGAGAGCACCGAGAACCCGCCCAGCGTGTTGTTCGTGTCCGCCGCGTACATGGGCGGGGCCGCGATGCCCCATTGGTGCAAGATGTCCTCCAACCCCGTCCGCAACGTCGGGCGCGTCGAGTCCAGCCCCAGCAGCAAACGCCCGCCCCCGTCCAGGAACTTCACCACCCGCTCCACCTCCACCGGCAGGAACGGCTGCGTGGGCCCCGGGATCACGAGGAGCTGGCAATCCGCCGGGACGTTGTTCGTCCCGTCCAGGCGAATCGTCGTCACCCGGGCACCCTTGCCGGCCATCAACGCCGAGAACCGGTAGTAGCCCCCCAGCCGGTCCTCCGAGTCCGCCCGCGCCTCGTCGTGCCCCGTCACGAAGCAGGCCACCGGCGCGTTCGTGCTCGCCAGCCCGGCCAGCACCGACGTGAACAACAGCTCGCCCTTGAAGCCCGAGCGCCGGATCTCCTTCCGACGCCCCTGCATCATCTCGTTGATGTTCGCGTCGTAGGCCGACAACTCCGACTCCGCCACGCGGGCGACCTGGCCGCCGCTGTCGAAGATCACCTGGTTCGCGTCCGTCGTCCCCAGCCGGTACGTCGTCCGCACCTGCATCGCGGTGACCGGCTCCACCTCGTTGTCCACGAACCGCGCCTTGATCCCGGGCTGCACCTCCGAGTACTCGCGCAGCAACCCCTCAATGTACCCCCGCAGCTCCGAGTCCCTGGGGAACAACACCGTCACCCGCACCTCGTTCGTCAGCCCCGTCAACACCTGCCGCGTCAATGGCGACAACTGGAACCGCCCCGTCCCCGAGAAGTCCCGACGCCACTTCAGCCGCGACGCCGCCAGGTGGTTGGCCAGCACGAACACCACCACCGCCGACGCCATCCCCACGACCACGGACAACGCGATCCGCAGCCGTCGCGCCGGCACGAAGCTCATCTCTTTCGTTCGCGCGGCCTTCATTTCCATCGACGGCTCTCCACGACCCGTTGCGTCAGGAACAGGAACAACCACGTCGCCGTCCCGTAGAACACCACGTGCCGTCCCACCACCAGGCCGCGCGCGAAGTCCTCCATGTGCCGCGTCATCGAGATGTGCTCCAGCACCGGCGACGCCCACGCCGGCAGCAGCCCCGACGAGTCCGGCCGATACCCCAGCATCCACAGCCCAATCCCGAACAGGAACGACACCATCGCCGCCACGATCTCCGACCGCGTCAGCGCCGACGCAAAGCAGCCCAGCGACATGAACAGGCTCCCCACCAGCCCGATCCCGGCGAACGTCACCGCCACCACCCGCGGCTCGAACAACGCCGCCTCGCCCGTCACCTGCCGCATCACCAGCAACACCCCCGCCACCGGCAGCCACGTCAGCACGAAGAACAACCACGCCCCCGCAAACTTCGCCAGCACCACCTCCCAGTCCCCCACCGGCGTCGTCATCAATGCCTCGTAGGTCCCGCCGGACTTCTCGCCCGCGAACGACCGCATCGTGATCACCGGCGACACCAGCAACACCACCAGCCAGAAGTACGCCGTCTGGTAGAACAACTCCGTCACCGGAGCCTCGTGTGGCATCTGCCGGATCCGCTCCACCAGGTCCACCAAGCTGAAGCCCGTCAGCAGCAACACCCCCGCGATCACCACGTAGCCCGTCAACGAGTTGAACTGCATCCCCAGCTCGCGCCGCACCAATGTTGGAAACGCCCTCATCTCATTCCTCCCTCACCTTGCCGCGCGTCAGGTGCACGAAGATGTCCTCCAACGACCGCCGTCCTCGCGTCAGCTCCCGCAGCGTCCAGCCCCGCGCCCGTGCCTCGTCAAAGACCACCGGCCTCAGGTCCACGCCGTTCCGAGGCGTCAGCGTCACCCGCTGGAACGCCCCATCCAACGGCTGCACGTCCAACGTCTCCACGCCGGGAATGTCCCGGAACACCTCCATCAACGCCGCCGCCGGGGCCTCCAGCTCCGCCACCACCTGCCCCCCCAGGCTCAGCCGCTGCTCCAGGTCCTCCGTCCGGTCCGCCGCCAGGATCTTGCCCTTGTGCAGGATCAACACCCGCGAGCACGTCATCTCCACCTCGCTCAGGATGTGTGTCGAAAGCACCACCGTGTGGCGCTTCCCAAGGTCCTTCACCAACGACCGCACCGACCGTATCTGGTGCGGGTCCAGCCCGATCGTGGGCTCGTCCAACAGGATCAAGTCCGGCTCGTGAACCAGCGCGTCTGCCAGCCCCACCCGTTGCCGGTAGCCCTTCGACAGCTGGCCGATGATCCGGCCCGACACCCCCGTCAGCCCGCATTGTTGCAGCACCGTGTCCACCCGTTCCCGCCCGCTGCGCCAGCCCAGCCCCTTCAGCCGCGACCGGAACTTCAGGTACTCGCGCACCCGCATGTCGAGGTGCAGCGGGT
>JBJSZF010000002.1:0-7684 GCA_046090125.1 Verrucomicrobiota bacterium | reverse complement strand
ACCAGAGGGCGGTGGGCGGGATCGGAAGCGGGGGGCGGCCGTGGCAGCCGGTGCACGAGGACGGGGGGCGGATGGTGGGAGTGGCCTCGGACCGATCATGGCTCCACGCGACGCGCGGGGCCGTTGGCGGGCCGGTTGCCTGCCTCGCCCAAGCCCGGCAGCTATCTGAGGGCTCCCCTTGCGAAACGCATGCGCCGCGCCAGCCAACCGCGGGCGGCTACTGCGCCCCCCACTTGGTGTTGCGAAGGAACGCGAGGAGGTCCGCGAGCTCCTGGCGTGTGATCTGGGTTTCGAGGCCGGCGGGCATGAGGGAGACGGTGCCGGGGCGGACCTCGGCGACGTCGGCGCGTGGGATGCGCTGCTCGGCCCCGGGGCCGGGGACGACGACGAGGTCCTTGTCGGACTCGGAGCGCAGGATGCCGGCGACCTCGGTGTCGTCCTTCAGGCGCACGATGACGGGCTCGTATGAGCGGACGAAGCTGGCGCTGGGATAGACGATGGACTCGAGGAGGTCGCGCTCGGAGCGGGCCTTGCTGATCGCGGTGAGGTCGGGTCCGACCTCGCCGCCGCGGTAGCCAATCTTGTGGCAGTTATAGCAGGCGGCTTTTTGGCCCATGAAGACAGCCTGGCCGCGGCGGATGTCGCCCTCGTGGGACTTCAGCTCCGCAAGCAGGGCATCGATGCGGGCGGCTTGATGGGCGACGTCGGCGTCGATCTCGCGGATGAACGCCTCCGCCTGTTGCTGGAGCGGGGCGGGGTGTTTCTTGAAGAGGTTCCGGACGAGCTCCGGCCGCAGGGAGGCCTTGGCCTGGGCGGCACGCAGCGAGGCGAGGACGGCCTGGCCCAAGGATTCGGGGCCGGGGCTGTCGAAGGCGGGGAGCAAGGCGAGCAACGCGAGGGGTTCGGCAGTTTTGAGGACGTCAGCGAGCGCAAGGCGGGCATCGGGGTTGAGCTGGGCACGAACGAAGGCGGCGGCGGCGTCCCGGGTGGGGCCGGTGCCGACGAGGAAGGCGAACTCGGCGGCGGAGGGTTGCCATCCCTGGGGAAGGGCGGCGAGGGCGGCGACGCGGAGATCCGGGGAGCGCGCGCCGGAGGCGGCGACGCGGCGAAGGGCGGACTGGATGTCGGGCTGGGTGGCGACGGGGCCGGTGGCCTTGACGGCGGCAAGGACGAGGTCGTGGTCGGACTCGCGGAGGCATTCGGCGAGGGCAATGGCCCAATTGCTGGGGGGATCCTTGGGGGCGTTCTCGGCCATGGCCTGGAGGGCAGAGCGCCGGGCGACGAGTCCGTTGCGGGATTGCTGGGCGACCTCGGCGAGGAGCTCGCGGCCCTTGGGCGAGGCGGCGACGAGGCGAAGCTGGCCGGCGGCGGGGCCGCGGGTGGCGGGGTCTTCCATCTGGGAACGGAACCACCCGACGAGCTGGTCGCCCCAGGCGGGATGACGGCTGGTGATCCAACGGGCGGCCTCCCAGAGGCGGGTGTTGGGCTCGGCGAGGCCCGGGAGGACGTCGTTGGGCGAGAGAAGGTCGCCGGGGAGTTGGTCGAGGACGATGAGGGCGGCGCGGCGGCGGGCGGCGTCCTGGGACTTCAGGGCGGCGCGGAGGGGGGCGGACTCGCCGATCTCGAAGAGGGCGAAGAGGCAGGCGTGCTCAAGGTGCGGTTCCTTGGCGCGGACGGCGGCGTCGAGGAGCAGCTCGATGGAGTCCTTGTCGGCAAGGCGGCCGAGGGCCTCGGCGGCGACGCGGGCGAGGGCGTCGCCGGGGGCCTTCTTGTTGACGAACTTGCGAAGGGCATCACGCAGGTCGCCGCGGCGCTTGGCGTCGCGTTCGTTGGCGGCCTGGCGGAGCTTCCAGACGGGGCCGGAGACGGCGGGCGGACCGGCGATGCGGCGGCGGTCGGCACGGGAGGCACCGTGGTTGAAGCCCGCCTTGCGCACGCGGTAGATGCCACCGAGGACGTCGGGCTTGGCGAGCTGCGCGGTGGGGCAACAGAGCTTGTACCAGCCGCCCGTGTCGATGATGAGCACGGTGCCGTCGGCATCCTCGAGGACGTCGGTGGGGTGGAAGTCCACGTCGTCGGTGGCGACGAGGTCGGAATCGGTGGACGCGTAGGTGGAGCCGGAGGGGCGGAGGGCGTGGCGCGAGACCTTGTGGAGGTTGAAGGAGGTGGCGAGAAGGTTGTCCTTGTAGTCGGGGCCAAGGGCGGCGGACTGGTAGCGGCAGAGGCCGGACGGGGCGGCGGCACCGAGCTGGACGAAGGGATGGAACAGCTCGGGGGAGGTGCGGGGGATGTTCCGGTCGTCGAGCACGTCGTTCTTCTTGCCGAAGACGCCGCCGTAGAGGGCGTGGGCGATGCCATCGCGCCACCCGGGCTGGGAGAAGTCGATGAAGGTGGAGGTGAAGACGGGCTCGCCGTCCGGGGTGAAGGCGACCTCGACGGGGTTGTCCATGCCGCCGGTCATGACGACGTCGAGGTCGGAGCCGTCGGGCTTGGCGCGGAGGATGTGGGCGGCGCGGTCGTGGATGGGGGTGCGGCCGGGGCGAGGGTGGTTTTGCTCGGCGAAGGCTCCCTTGGTCCAGTAGATCCGTCCGTCGGGGCCGAGGTAGGGGCCGTGGATGTCATTGGCGCAGCCGGTGAGGGTGCCGCCCTTGAACCATTCGTCGCGGATGTCGGCGACGCCGTCGCCGTCGGAGTCGCGGAAGCGCCAGATGCTAGGAGGGGCGGCGACATAGACCCAACCGGCGTGCCAGAGGCAGCCTTGGGGGAACATGACCTTGTCGGCGAAGACGGTGGCCTTGTCGTAGCGGCCGTCCTTGTTGGAATCGACGAGGCGTAGGAGGCGGTGGGTGGGGTTCTTGAGCTGCTCGGCCGGGGGCAGGTTGGAGCCGGAGGAATCGGTGACGAAGAGGTTGCCCTCGTCGTCGAGGCTGGCGCTGACGGGGCGGGGGGCGAGGTCGGCGGGGGCGGCGCGTTCGAGGACGAGGCCATCGGCGACGGCGAAGGCGCGGCCTTCGAGGACTTGGTTGGAGGCGCCGAGGTCTGGCGAGGCGGCGGGCAGGGCAACGAGGGCGGCCAGGACGATGCGGTGGCGACGAAGGCGCATGGCCGAGCGTGGCACGGAAGAGGGGAGGAAGGCCATCACGGGATGGAGGCGAGCGGGTGGGGGGGTGTTTGCACGGGAACAATCGTTGCAAATCCCTCTTTGAACCCGGGCAAAACATCGGTTTAGTCACGGGGTCGTCCCGGGCGTTGCAAACCGTGTAGGTGGGTCGGCGTGGGGTCCTTGTGGGTAACGGGACGCCAAGTTCCCGGGAACGAGCAGCATCATTCCCATGAAGCAAAACATGATACGCGGTGCCTTGGCAGGCGCCATGGCGCTGGGCATGGCCCAGGCCCAGGAAATCAAGCCGGTGTGGGTCCAACACCTCAACGGCCTCGTCAACGTCCAACCCGAGAACAAGATCCCCACGCTGGTGAAGGCCGGCGGGCTCCAATCCCGGACCACGCAGTTCAACGGGCGCGACGTCATCGACAGCTACGTCAACTTCGTCCGGTACGACGAGAACCTCTACCTCGTCGGCATCCGCGAGAACGGCATCGACGAGCAGGACCCGACGCTCACGCAGGAGCAGAAGGACCGCGCGGCGGCGTACCCGGATCGCTCGGTGATCTGGATTGATGCGAAGACGGGCAAGCCGCTGGGCTTGGCGTTGAAGACGGAGGTCAACCCGGTGCCTTTGGCGGCACAAACGGCCTTGTACGCATGGTGGCGCTGGGGTGTCACCGACGGGCCCCATGGCCAGCGCTCCATCTACACCGGCTACCGCTATAAGATCCTCCGCTACGCCGCCACGGGCACCGTGGCGGACGCGAACTTCCCGAATGGCCGCGCCACTTGGGATCCCAAGCCCACCGAGGCATGGGTCGAACCCGTCCCGGGCGAGCCCAGCGGCGACGAGAGCAGCAACGGCGACGGCAGCGCGAGCTGGCGTTTCCGTGCGTTCCGCGTGGAGGGCTTCGGCCCCACCCTGCGCGTCCTGGTGGGCGGCGGCACGTGGCGTGCCAGCCAGCATCCCCAGGAAATGGTCTCCGACGACAACGGGCTGACCCTGCGCCCCATCTCGCGCATGGACGACCGTGACAACGGCGGAGCCAAGGGGACCTATTCCCTGGGCGGCCTTCCGAGCAGCTACGTGGCATACCCCACGGACCCGGCCCGGCCCAAGCTGGAGGTGGCGTACCAAGGCCACTACCCCGGCGCCGGCTGGCCCTCGCGCCCGAACCGCTACACCAAGAATCCGGACGGCGACGGCACCCCGCGTCGCCAGGGCGGCACGGGCCGACCGGACTTCTTCGACCGCGACGAGGAAGCCGGTGGCAACCTGCCCGCGTTCACGTGGGAGGCGGCGGACAAGGACGGGATCCCCATCAACCACGCCAAGGACGGCGTGGACTATTACGACGGCAACTGGGTGCTGACGGCCGACACGGACAAGGGCCTCGACTACATCGTGGCCTACGCCATCCCGAGCTGGAACCAGCAGTTCGGCCGCTACAACCAGCCCGGTGCCATCTTCAAGCCCGGTTGGCTGGCGATCCACACCCTCGACGGCATGATTGCCTCGGGGAACAGCGCCGCGAAGCTGCCGTTCTACGAGACCGACGAGTTCATCGACGGCTCCGGATACAACGGCACCGGCCATGACTACGGCTACGACGGCGACGTCAGCGTGTATCCCGTCGCGGGCACGCCCGGCAAGTCCCTCGTCCTCGCCGCGTTCGGCATCTACGGCTTCGGCGTGTATGAGGTCAACAACGTCGCCGCCTCCATCGCCACCGCCCCGGTCAACGTGACTGTGGACGAGAACCGCCCCGCCACCTTGTCCGCCGTCGTTTCCGGCAGTCCCAACAAGTACCAGTGGGCGCGCGACGGGAAGGACCTCGAGGCGGGCGACGCCTACGAGAAGGGCCTCTTCTCCGGCGTCAACAAGGCGTCCGTCACCATCAAGTCCGCGCAGGTGTCCGACTCCGGCTCCTACGTCCTCAAGATCGCCAACCCGCTGGGCAACCTCCAGACGGTGCCCGTGACCCTCACCGTGGTCCGCGAAACCGTCGCGCCCACCGTCAAGTCCGTGGTGGGCGGCCGCTCGCCCTCCACGAGCTACGTGGACGTGGAGTTCTCGGAGCCCGTGACGGCCGAGTCCGCCGCGGTCGTGGCCAACTACTCCCTCAGCGGCGGCGCCACCGTGACGGCGGTCAGCGTGGGCAGCCCCACCAAGGTCAGCCTCGTGACGTCCGCCCTCAACGGCGGCACGGCCTACACGCTGACCCTGAACGGGATCAAGGACGTCTCCGCCAACGGCAACACCATTGCCGCCAACACCCGCGTGACGTTCAACGCGCCCGTCCTCCAGGCCGGGTTCGCCCTCTGGGAGGCCTACCGCGGCGTCGATGGCTCCGGCATTACCGGCACCTCCGTCGATGCCCTCACCTCCGACCCCAGCTTCCCGGACCTCCCGAGCCGCCGCGAGTTCGTGACGGCGTTCACCACCGCGCCCGCGTTCAACAACATCATGGAGAACTTCGGGGGCCGCCTCTCCGCGTGGATCACCCCGGCGGAGTCGGGCGCGTATCGATTCTTCATCCGCAGCGATGACGCCTCCGAGCTGTGGTTGTCCTCCGACACCAGCCCGGCCAACGCCGTGAACATCGCCGAGGAAACCGGATGCTGCGGCGCCTTCGAGGAGCCGACGAAGTCGGATGGCTCGCCCAACCCCGAGACCTCCGAGCCGGTCAACCTCGTGGCTGGGAAGTCCTACTACATTGCCGCGATCTACAAGGAGGGTGGCGGCGGTGACTACGTCGAGGTTGCTTGGCGCAAGGAAGGCTCCACCACGGCGGCCAACCAGCTCACGCCCATCCCGGGCGCCGTGCTGAGCGCCTACCGGACGCCCTCTGTCATCGTGGGCACGCCGCCCAACGGCTTCGCCGGCGCCACCCTCTCCAACGTGGTGGACGACCCCATCGCCCGGACCATCACGGCGGACCTGCCGTCCGGATCCGAGGCCGGCTACCTGACCATCTCGCCCGCTCGCACGATCAAGAGCGTCGAGGTCGTCGGCGGCAAGCTGGTCGTGAAGTACTAGGCCGACGGCTCCCCGCGCGGGGGCCTGAGGTTCAAAGCATGGGGCGGCCCTCGACCGGGGGCCGCCCTTTTACGTTCCATGGGTTGTCGATGAGCCGTCGGGCGCGCCGGGTCTTCGACGCTGGGCGGAACGCACGGTTGCAAGGCGGGCGCACCCTGCGGAGGGTGGTGATCGTGAGATGGTCCTTTCGCATGGCGCGCATCCTCGGCATCGAGGTGCGCCTTCACCTGACGTTCCTGTTGCTGATGGCCTTCTATGCCTGGAAGGGCTGGGCGACGTCGGGGCAGGCATCGGGTGCGCTGGTGGGCGTGTTGTTGCCCGCGACGATTTTTGGATGCGTGCTGCTGCACGAGTTCGGACACGTGTTGATGGCGCGACGGTTTGGGATCCGGACCCGGGACGTGACGTTGCTGCCGATTGGCGGGGTGGCGCGGCTGGAATCGACGGGGGAAACGCCGCGCCAGGAGCTGGCCATCGCCCTGGCCGGGCCTGCCGTGAACCTGGTGATTGCCCTCGTGGCCGGCCTCGTGGTGCTGCTCATGCGGCTGCCCACGACGCCGATCGACCCGGCGACGGGAGCCGGGTCGTTCGCGACGTGGTTGATCGTCTCCAACCTGTTCCTGCTGGGGTTCAATCTGATTCCGGCGTTCCCGATGGATGGGGGGCGCGTGCTGCGCGCGTTGTTGTCGATGAAGGGCGACCGCGTTTGGGCAACCCGGATTGCGGCGACGGTGGGGCAGGGGTTGGCGGTGGTGCTGGCGCTGGCGGGCATGCTGGCCCTGCACCAACCCATGCTGCTGTTCATCGCCTGGTTCGTGTGGATGGGCGCGTCGCAGGAGGCTGAGGCGGTGTCCACCAGCGCGCACCTCGACGGCGTGCCGGTGCGCAAGGCCATGATGACGGAGTTCCGGACCGTCTCGCCCTTCGACACGCTGGGCGACGTTTCGCAATGGGTGCTGGCGGGATTCCAGCACGACTTCCCAGTGACGTCGGGTGGTGAGTTGGTGGGGTTGCTCCTGCGCGACGACCTGTTCCCGGCGCTCCGCGAGCGCGGGCCGGAGGTGTTGGTGAGCGAGGTCATGCGGCGAAACTTCGCCGTGGCCGCCCCGGACGAGCCCGTCGAACGCATGCTGCGTCGCAGCCAGTTCGAGGACGGGCCCTCGTCCATCCCGGTGCTGGAGGGCGGCCGGTTGGTGGGCCTGGTGACGGCGGAGAACGTCGGTGAATACGTGATGCTCAGCGCCGCCCTCGCGGGAAGGCGGAGGTGAGGCGGGGCGGGGGACGCGAGGCGGGGAGCGGGGAGCGGGGAGCGAGGGGCCGGAGGCGGGAGGCGGCGAGTGGGAGGCGGGACGGGCAAAGAGGGATGGGAGGCGAGGGGATACTCCTAAAGGAACTTTCTGAGAAAGATGAGATTGTTACAAGGCGGCAAGTGACAGATCTTTTTGGGAAGATTGCTGAATATGGTCGAAGTAAAAGGCTTAGCAAAGGTGGATAATCCTTACTTAAAAAGTTGCGAATTTGTCAACTTCTTAGTAAGA
>JBJSZF010000001.1:0-4571 GCA_046090125.1 Verrucomicrobiota bacterium | reverse complement strand
ACGTAGTCCACGCGGTGCACCGCGCCCTCACACTCGAATACGAACGGGTTCTTCTCTTGGAACCGCGACAACGACCGGATGCCAAACGGCGACAGGAACTCGGACTCGTCGAGCAGGTATCGCAACACCCGCCGCAGCCGGTCGCGGGTGGGGATGGCCAGGAGCAGCTTCTTGCGCGAGTTGGACCGTCCCAGGGCGATGCCCCGGTCGAGGCCGTGCTTGTTGGACACGAACCACCCGAGCCGCTTCCGGAAGCCCGGCAGACGCACGATCAGGTCCTCGTCCAGCACCTCCACGGCAATGAGCGGCAACAATCCGACCATCGAGCGCGTCCGCAGCGGGATCCGGCGGCCGTCCATCTCCAGCTGGTCATGGTAGAACCCGTCCTCCTCGTCCCAAAGCCCCGTGCCACCCAGCGTGTTCATCGCCTCCGCGATCTGCACGAAGTGCTCCAGGAACTTGCTGGCCATGTCCTCGTAGGCCGGGCGCACCCGCTGGCCGTCGTGCGCCAGCTCCAACGCCATTGCCAGCATCGTCAGCGAGTAAAACGCCATCCATGCCGTCCCGTCCGCCTGCTGCAACGTGCCGCCCCCCGGCAGCGGCTTCGAGCGGTCAAACACGCCGATGTTGTCCAGCCCCAGGAACCCGCCGCTGAACAGGTTCTTGCCCGCCGCGTCCTTGCGGTTCACCCACCACGTGAAGTTGAGCAGCAACTTCTGGAACACCGATTCCAGGAAGTCGCGGTCTCGCCGTCCCTTGGGGGCCGTCAGCTTGTACACGCGCCACGCAGCCCACGCGTGCACCGGCGGGTTCACGTCCCCAAATGCAAACTCATACGCCGGGATCTGCCCGTTCGGGTGCATGTACCACTCCCGCAGCATCAGCGAGAGCTGCGACTTCGCGAAGTCGCCGTCGAGCATCGCGAACGGGATCATGTGGAACGCCGTGTCCCAGGCCGCAAACCACGGGTACTCCCACTTGTCCGGCATCGAGATCACGTCGCGCGCGTGCACGTGCCGCCACTCCGCGTTGCGACCGTGCAGGCGGGCCGCCGGCGGCGGCGGATGCCCGGGGTCGCCCACGAGCCAGTCCTCGACCACATAATGATAGAACTGCTTGCCCCACAGCAACCCGGCGCACGCCTGCTCCGCCACCACCCGCTCCTCCGGCGTCATCCCCAGGTCCAGCAACGCCTCGTGATGCGACGCCGACTCCCGCGCGCGTTGCTCGAACACCGGCTCCGTCGAGCCCAGCCTCAGCGGGCTCGCCCGCCACCGCAGCCGCGACTCCGACTCAGCCACCCAGCGCACCTCCACGACCTGCGTCTCGCCCGGACCCACGGTGAGCCGATGCCACGCGCACGCCTTGGTTCCCAACCCGGACGGGTTCACCGCCCCCTCCTCTCCGTCGATCAGGCGACGGTGGAAGGCATCCTTCACGAACGGCGTCGCGCTGGGCGCGCCAAACAATCGCTCCTGGTTCGTGTCGTTCTCCGTGAACCACAGCGGCCCGTGACCGCCGCCCGGCGACGGCCCGAACTCCAGCAGGTATCGCCCGAGCGTCCGGTGCTCCGCCCAAGCCGCGTCCGTGCCGTCCGCCCGGATCCGCGGCCGGGGCTCGCAGCCCTCGTGCGTGCAATCCCAGGACCACGTGTTGCGAAACCAAAACGTGGGCAGCACGTCGAGCGTCGCCGCCTCCGGGCCGCGGTTCGTCACCAGCACCCGCACTAGGACGTCCTCGGGCGATTGCTTCGCGTAGCGCACCTCCACGTCGAAGTAGCGCCCCTCGTCGAACACCCCGGCGTCCGCCAGCTCGAACTCCGGCTCCAGCCGCGACCTCCGTCGGTTCTCCTCCACCAGCCGCGCATACGGGAACTCCGCCTGCGGATACTTGTACAGCGCCCGCGCATACGAGTGCGTGGGCGTGGACTCGAGGTAGAACCACTCCTCCTTCACGTCCTCGCCCCGGTTGCCCTCCGCGTTCGTCAGCCCAAACAACCGCTCCTTCAGGATCGGGTCCCGCCCGTTCCACAACGCCACCGCAAAGCACAGGCGGCATTGCCGGTCCGTGAAACCCAGCAGCCCGTCCTCGCCCCACCGATAGGCCCGGCTCCGGGCGTGGTCGTGCGGCAGGTAATCCCAGCACTCGCCCGTGGCCGAGTAATCCTCCCGCACCGTGGACCACTGGCGCTCGGCCAGGTACGGCCCCCAGCGCTTCCAGTTCGCCGCGCGCGCTCCGTCCTCCGCGAGGCGACGGCCCTCCGCCGTCTCCCCGGGGCGATAGGTCGAGTTGGGCATCGGCGTCCTTCCCGGCGCGGTGTCGTCGATTCCCCTGCCCTAGTAGCGGTAGCTCAACTGCAACCGGAAATACGGCGCACCGTCGCCATTCCACGTGAGCCGGTGCTCGTCCACCACGAACCGCCGGTCGATCACCCAGCCCCCCGCCGCCTCCGCGCGCCATCCGCGCCCGATGTCCCACAACGCACCCGCGCCCGCGCGAATCTCCCGATACGTCATGCTGACGTCATCCAGCCGCGAGTCCCCGCGACGCGTCCCATGATCCTCCGCCAACCGAAATGCGCCGCCCGCCAGCTCGCCCCCCACGTAGAACATCCACGCCGCCGAAGGCC
The DNA here is from genome assembly GCA_046090125.1 of Verrucomicrobiota bacterium. Lineage (GTDB taxonomy): Bacteria > Verrucomicrobiota > Verrucomicrobiia > Limisphaerales > UBA9464 > UBA6176. Next base: position 1,942 of record JBJSZF010000001.1, on the reverse strand, counting down.
GGTACTCAATCCGCGGCCGGGGCAACAGCAACGACAACGTCCACTCCGGCTTGAAGCGCCACCGGATCCCCGGGCCGCCCACCACGGGAATGTCCCGCCGGAAATCCGCCGACACTTGCAGCAGCACGAGCAAGTCCTCGTTCACCGCATAGGAGACCCCGGCCAGCAGCGGCGCGTTGAAGTCCGTCGCCCCAATGTCCCGGAAGTCCGTGTACAAGCCCGGGCTCACCTCCGCCAGCAAGCTCCACCTCGGCGCCATGCGCCAGTTCACCCCCATCGGCAATGAAAACGACCCCAGCATCGTCGGCAGCTTCGTCCCGTCCTCGCGGTCAAACCCGAACCGCTCCAGGTCCGCCCCCAGCGACCAGTTCACGGCCTCCCCCGTCACGAACGTCCCGTTGTACTTGAACCGGCTCTGCCATGTCCCCACGTCCCCAAGGCCCGTCGCCCCCAGCCGCATCGACGAACCCGGCACGTACGTGCCCGAGGCCTCCATCACCGCCGTGTATCCCGGCGGCATCGGCGGTCCAAACGCACGCGCCTGCCGGTCCACCGGCGGCACCGGAGCCACGGGTTGCCCAGAAGCCGTCCCCTGCCCCAGCACCCCCGTGCCCGCACCCACGCAAAATGCCGTCCCCAGAATGAACAACGCTCGGCTCAACATGTCCCGCGACCCTGTACCGGTCCCGGAATCATGCAAGCGGCGGCGCCACCGGGGGCCTCAGTACTGCCGCGTGGACTCCGTCTCGCGAATGGGTTGGCCGGACTGGTCGCTCATGAGCTCCACCACCATCCGCGCGTCGTCCTCGCGCGTCGCCTTCACCCGCACCTTCCACTCCGCCGAAGCCTTCGGGGCCAACGTCGCAATCGCCTCCGTCCTCAACGCGCCGTCGCTCATCCGAATGGGCGTGGTTCCCTCCGCCGACACCAGCTCCTGGCTTCCTGGCAACGTGCACGCGAGGCGCACGGACGTCTCGGCGGCCGACCCCTGGTTCATCAGTCGGATGACATACTCGACCTCCTGCCCCACCTCCACCGGGTCTTCCACGTCCACGACCTCCAGCAGGATCGCCGACAAGCCCCGCACCTCCGTCGCGCACGAGGACCGAGGCCCTGCCGCCGACCCCCGACGCGACTCCGGCGCGAAGGCGAACGTTCCCAGCCGACTGGGCTGGAAGACGACGCAGACCTCGCGCGTGCCGCCCGGCTCCAGCGCCGCCTCCTGCCACACGATGGCCCCGTCCGCCCCCAGCACGCCGTCCGCCGTGATCTCCGAAGGCGTCAACCCCGACGGCACCGGAAACCGCAGGGAAGCCTTGGGTTCCGCGCCGTCCCCCGTGTTGCGAAGGGTGAGGCAAACCCGGATGGGCCGCCGCAGGATCGACGTCGCCGGAGCCGAGCACGCCAGCTCCAGGGCCGCCGCCGGCTCCTTGCCCAGGTCGATCACCAGGAAGTTCGAGCACGCCTTCGGCGTCAGGCACCGGTAACGGCGTCCTGCCGAGGCAAACTCAAACGCAACCGCGGGGGCCGGCTTCTTTCCCGCCCACACCACGTCCACCAGGCAGATGGGCCGCCCCTTCTCCCGCGTGGACATGAAGGGCAATCGCTCCCCGATCGCGATGTCGCGCTCGACGATGGGAGCCGAGTCGGCGGCCCGGAACAGGTCCTCCAAGCGCCCCTTCCAACCCCATTGCCGGAGCACTTCCTCGATGTCCCGGCGCAGCGCTGGGTCGCGGAACCGCCACAGCAGGTCTTCCGGTGCCACCAACGGGTCCGCGAAGCGCGTTGCCGGGTTGCCGAGGAACGTCGCCCGATGCTCCGCCATCAGGCGGGGCGCAAGGCCGAGAAACACGACGCAGGCCCAGCAGGCGACGCGGGACACGAGGGAAGGGCGTTTCATGGTGCCAAGCTGGCACGCGACGAAGGGCCATTGCGAGCGTCG